>JAJRCO010000017.1 GCA_028678905.1 Methanomicrobiales archaeon | reverse complement strand
GGCTCCTCTCCGCCCTTGTACGACTCGCGATTCAGCTGGCTGAACAGCGTAAGTACAACACCATTCTCCTCGGCGCACTTCTTGAGTCTGCTCACGTTGCCAGACGTTTCCGAGTTCTTGTCTTTCGCTGGCTCGTCAGCCTTCACAGCCTGAAGGTAGTCCAAGAACACCGACTTGACACCGGCAACGTGCGCGTGCCTGCGTATTAGAGCACAAATCTTTGACACTGGCCACTTCGGACAGTGATACGAGTAGAACAAATCTTTTTGCTCAGCGCGCATACGCGCCTCAACCTCGTCAAAAATCTCCTTCGGAGCCGATTTGGCGTACTTGATGTTTGTTCCGGCATTTGCTGAGGCATCTTCGAGAACACGATCTCTTACCGCCACAGGATCTAGCTTGCCGGAGTAGTCGGCTATCATGCGGCACAACAGCAGAAGCTCAGGATCCTCTGTTGAGATGTACAGAGACGGCCTCTTCATCTGAATTTGGTTACGCAACATGCGCTGCGCTAGGTAGCTTTTTCTAGTGTTCGTACCTGCGCCAATCACTAGCATGTCCCCAGTCATCGGTCCGCCGCCTGTTGCGCGGTCGAAGGGAACAATGCCCGTGCGAACCATCTGTAGGCTACCAGAGATACTGTCCTTGATCGCACCCAGGTCCTTGCCAAGGCGTCCACCATCTGTAGACGTTGCAGAGATGCGATAAGCCTCTGTGACCCACTCCTGATAGACGTCGCGCGGGTTATCGGCTGTCTTAATGCGCTCGGACAGGTCCTTGGCGCGTCGGTCCCAATTATTCAGCTCGTGTCGAGCAATGACCTCCGTAACAATTACTTCGAGCGAGTACGCGACGCCGAGCGGCTTCTCGTTACATATTAGCGCCATCCACTTCTCGCCGAACGGTCGCGAGAAGCGCTTTTCGTCATGGCGGCGCATTTCCGCCAAAACATTTTCTGGCTGGAGCGGGCCATTGCCTTCATGAACGCGTGCGGCGCGCCAGATCGCGTCCCATGCCACGCGATAGTCGGCGGCCGCGATCATGGTCGACACTACGCCACAATCTTCCATGGCGCGCGGGTAGGCCATGGCAGCGCGGATAAGATCCTCCTCACGTCGAAACGTGCGGACCTTATCGTCGGGAACCTCTTCACCGAGCGCACGAGACCTCAGGAGGTCATCGACACAACGGGCGGAGGCGTATGTGGTGCCGTCAGCCACCGAGGTCACTCCCGTCCGCGACGGGTAGTGATTCTCGTTTGCGCTCCCAATGCACGCGCATGCCGTGCAAGTCCCACAGCCTCATATAGTTCGCGAGGCGCTTGCGGATGTAGCTGTGCACCGACAGGCCGAAGGCTTCGGCGGAGCGCGGTTGCGCGCTCTCGTTGCAGTAGCAGAGGACCCAGTGCATCCACAGCGTGGCCGCTTCGCGCTCGGTGGCGCCGCCCTGCGTGGCCATGACGCTCCGCTCGGCCTGGCGCCACGTCTCCACCAGGAACACTAGCCCCCGCTCGGGCACGTCCTCCACCAGGCGCCGAGGGTCCTCGCCGCGCCCCTCCGCTAGGGTGGCTAGGAAGCCCTTCGCGAGGTCCGCGGCCAGGGGAGCGTCCTCAGGTCGCAGGAGGCCCACGGGCGCCACGCCAAGCTCCGGCGACGGCGCAGGGCCCCAGGCATCGCCAAGGGCCACCGGAGGCACCAGGAGAGGGTCAGGGTCAGGCTCCGGCGTGGCGTCACTCGTGTCACCGGCGACATCCGCGTTGCTATCGGTGACACCGGTGTCGCCAATGTCTCCGCGTTGCGTTTCCGATGTCTCCGCGTCGCGCTTGACGACCACGTGCACGGGGATCTGGGCGACACCCCGGATCAGTATCGCCATGGCCTTTTTCAAGCCTTCTTCGAGAGCTGCGACACGGTCCTCAAGCTCCAGAAATCGAGCCTCGGACGCAGCTGAAGAGGGTGGTGACACTTCGCTTTTTTTTGTAGCCATCGAACGGCCGCCACCCGGGGTCACCTGGGTAAGGGGGTGAAAGGCTTCGCCTTTCCCCCTTACCCCAGGCGGTGACACCGGTGTCACCGCTGTGTCACCGTGATCGGAGACACTCGGAGACATACGAGAATCGGCCGGATTTATGTGGGAATAGAAGAGCTTCTGGTAGAAGGCCTCCTCATCGTCAACGTGGTCAACGCTGTTAACTCCGTCAACGACGTTGTTGTCACCGGCTACATACGTGGAGACATCATCGGCGACACCCATCACGGGTGACTCCGGCAGGCCACGGCGACGGCGCTGGTTGGCCAGCTTACGGTCCATGTGAGCGATGCGACGCTCGTAGGCGTCTGCGCTCTCTCCGGGGCGGCGGGCGCGGCGGCGCATGGCGTACGCTTCCGCGGTCTCTCCAGGGCGCCGCTTGTGGTCGTCCGGGCTATCCACGGCCGGCCTCCACGCGCAGAGATTCGTTGACGGAGCAGCGCTCCGTGAATAGAATGAAGGAAGTCGGCTGGTAGGGGATCATGCTGGGAGGCATACCTACTCGTCGGTCAAGCGGGTCCGTGCACGGCGAGGTGCATCGGGCCCGCGCTCTTTTTGTCTTCTAGAGCGCGCTGCATGACCAGGTGGAGGGTTTCATCGGAACGGCTAGGCTACACCGGGCAAGCGCCCGGGACAAGATCGTCTTTGTCGTTCAGATTTGACTTGTCGTTCCCGACGTTCCAGGTTAGCTTCGGCGGATGACTGGATCCGCAGACGACGGAAGCGCAGAGGACTCTCCTGGGCCGGACGCTGCGGCGATTAGCGCGGCCGAGGCCACGCACAGTCCCGGTGAGTACGATGGTGCCCCGGCAGAGTGCAGCTTCACGCGCGTTGAAGAGCTTCACGATGCGTTCGTGATCGAGCCGACGCCTATGATCCTCTCGCCTGAGGATGGGCTGCCCCTTGCGGTGGACAATGGGACTCTGGCCATTGCGCCTCCCTTTACGGAGGACACGGTCGTTTGCATCGGCGATGAGAGAGAGTTCGTCGAGATCTTCGACGAGGAATCGGCCGTGTTCCGCAGCGGGCCCGCCGCGTACGTGATCTTTCGGTCCATGTACGACAGAGATGGGTCTCCCAATAAGAGGCTCGTCTTCCCCGCCGACCGTGTCGTTGAGAAGTATGGCCACAGGGTCGTCCCCCTGGATTCCGATGAATCTGCGATCCTCATGAAGGCCCATGGCTCAACGGCGGCCGGTGGCGCATCGGCGCCGACGTACGCGGCCGTCCGGCCCATCCGAGAGCGATGTAAACATTACCTGCGCCAGGTCTTCAATAATAGCGAGCAGCCAAATCCGACTAGCCCGGGGCACTTCGTCCTCTACCGCCTCTGCTCGGCGCGTCGCTCGAATGGTGGTGGCATGATGTCTATCATGGACGAGGCCGTGTACGCCTGCGACATTCGCGAGCCGCGCCACGCTCCGTCGGAGGAGAAGCACCTGGACGCGCCGGACCGTAAACGTTTGGAAGAGAGGGCACACACGGAAATGGTTCCCCTCTTCGGATTGAAGGGATGAGCATGTCTGACGAGATCGATCCGCTTGAGGAGTTTGTTCGCGAGGTTGGTGCTGCGCAGGAGCTTGTTAAGAAGTCGCAGGCTTCTTCGGAAAACGTTAAAGCGCACATGCACGGGACTATCCTGCCCCTGCTGATCAAGCTGGCCACTGTGGTTGCGCAGTCCCGCGATGGGACGCTTGACTATGTGGATGGTCGGCTGGCCCTGATTGAGGGCGAGGAGACCCAGATCGTTGGCGAGGACGCGGAGAAGCTCCTGGCCCTGATCGAGGGCACGGCTTGGCTCGTCGGCGAGCTGCGGAAGAGCATTACGGATGCTACGGCAGTCCTTCGCCTGGATGAGCTGGAGAAGATGGCGGCCGAGTGCAAGGAGATCGTTGAAGAGGCTCGCGTCGAAGAGGAAGACGACGAGCAGACGGATCCGGCGAAGGTCAACTGAGTGTCGGATCCGCAGAATGATTCTGCGGACCGCGTCGAGGTTCTTGTCGGCGTGGACTAAGCGATCGGCTGCAACCGGCGCCCGCTCCATCTTATATATGAAATACATCTGGATCTGCGAGAGATGCTTTGATCTGGTCAAGCCCATGGAGGAGTCGACCAAGGGCGGGCTGGGTGAGACGGCGTGTAAATCTTGTGGTGCAGACACGATAGACGGGAATAGAAGGCCGAGTGGTCACTACGTTCTCGACGGCGACTACGAGAAGAAGAGAGCCGGCGTGAAGCATGTCTGAGATTGAGGACGCCATGCCCGACGACGCGGCCACGCG
>JAJRCO010000187.1 GCA_028678905.1 Methanomicrobiales archaeon | reverse complement strand
TACGTGCAGATCAGTTGGTCCGTCGTTGTTCCGTCCTCAAACATCCAGTAGTGATCCCCCTCCATAAAACCCATCCACCTGCCATTGGTGAAGTCGATCAGTTTCACGAACCTCTCGACGACACCCGTCATTAGACTGTTCAGTTCTTTCTTGACGCTATCCCGCAACGGCGCCATCTGCGCCCGTTGAGATGCAGAGGCGAGGTCGATAGGTTCCCCGCAGCCAAGGAAGACGGCCCCACGATCCATGCCCCATTTCAGGTGGTCAACGAACTTCTTCTCGGGCCAATCCTGACTCAGGAAATGGATGTCCCCAACGGGCATAAGGAGAATCTGTTGGTTGTCCGCTAGCTGGAAGGGTATTTGTGGCGCAATTTTGCGCGTCTCGTGTCGATGGATAATCACTCGGTGTCTCCTGTTATGCGGGTTCTGACCGGATGGGACAGGACTTCATGGATCACCGTCTTCGCCTGAGCCTCCGTTAGCCAAGTGTTCTTGACGCCATTGTGATTTGTCCTTATTGTTTCGATCCCCATGTTGCCCATCATGCCGTATAGAGATTGGGCACTCTTGATGTTTGGGCCAAGCATCCCAAGGAGCTCTCTAACCGACACATACGCAGACCTGTCAACCTCAGCCTGTTTGGCGGTTGCGGCAACAACCGTCTTTAGCCTGTCTCGGAGGGCCACCGACAACCCCGCGGGCGGGAGGTGTGTCCCGCGTGTCATCGGCGGCCCTCCGCCCTCATCGCCAGCACAAAACACACCGCGAACATCGTGAACCATGTCCAACTGGCATAGCAAGCGAAGACGATGAGGGCAAAGTCGCGCCACATTACCGGGCGGCCTTTACTTCGGCCACATCCTTCAACTCCGGCATCAACTTGAAGATCCCTTGTCCGGCGCCGATGGCCAGCGCCACAGCAAACGCGTAACTGAAGAACGATGGGACCGTTGAGCACAGCAGTTGCGGGATGATGGCGGCCAAGAAGGCAATACAGCCGCCGAAGGCGATGGCCGCGCCGATGACGATGTACGTC
>JAJRCO010000325.1 GCA_028678905.1 Methanomicrobiales archaeon | reverse complement strand
TTTTTAATTTTTTTTAAAAAAGGCTTCCATATGACGTTTCCGGATCGCTCCAGCGGCTCTACGTTCTGCTCGTATGTTGGGTTATCCAATTTTATCGACTTTTTCAGAGAGGTCATCGAAGGGGGTGTGAGGCGGGAGAGAATCGTGTGATTTGGAAAATATTAACGAGTAGATCCCCTCGAAAATGATCGATTGGTTATCTGTTAATGGATGGGTTATGCAATCTGGACTTCCGGGTATCCGTTGACAAAAGGGAAATCTCCCGCACGAAAGTTACCTGGTCGGTTGCATGACAGGTTCGTAACGGAGAAGAACAGTTAGCAAATTGACGTGAACTGGAGGTGACCTCGGGCTGGGCTCGGTACTTGCCTTTATTATCGGCTGGTTTATCTCTGGACTCCTAGGCGCCGTGATCCACGCTATCATCGTGATGGTGCTGTTGGTGATCATCAATTATTTCCGTTAACGGGAATGGCACCACCATACTAGATGTACCGGTAATGCGAACGGGCATCGGGTGCTCGCACTTCATGCCAAAAAAAAATTATTTCTCCTTGACAACCCCCGCAAGTTCCCCGATGACGTTTACAATCTGCTGATCTGAGGGTACCACTACTTTGGTGTTGTCCTTCAGTGCAACGGCAACGGTATCAAGCTTCTTGAGAAGCTGTGCATTGCCAATGAAATATTTCTCCGCGGCCTCATTGACCAGCTTGATTGCCCCCGCTTCCCCCTCTGCTTCGAGGATCTTTGACTGCTTTACACCCTCGGCACGTTTAATTGAAGCACGTCTTTCTCCATCGGCCTGTGTTTCTACTGCGGTAGCGTAATCAACAGCAGCAATCTTCTCATTCTCAGCCTTGACCACCTTGTTCATGGTCTCCTGAACATCCTTTGGAGGAGCAATCTCTTTTAACTCCGTACGAATGATGTCAATACCCCATGCATCAGTTTCCTTCTGCAGAATTTCATAGAGCGCCTCATTAATCCTGCTCCGTTGGCTATTCACCTCTTTCAAAGTGAACGTACCGATAATATTCCTCAGCGTAGTCTGTGCAAGGTTGACGATCTGATATTCGTAGTTGTAGACATTGTACTGTGAACGTTTCACATCCTCCTCGCCGACCTTGATCTTATAGTACACCTGTGCGTTCACCGTTGCGTTGAGATTGTCTTTGGTGATGACTTCCTGTGCTTCAGGATCTACCATCTTCTCCGTGATGTTCACCGCGTACAGTTTCTGGATACCGGGGATAATCCAGTAGAATCCGGGTTCACCATACCTCTGGTACTTCCCGAGCCATTCGATCAGAACACGGTGGGTCGGTCGCACGATCCGGATGCCGAGCACAAAGATGAGCCCCACGAATATTACGATTATCGCGATCGCCGGAATATTCAGCAGTATAGCTCCTATCAGAAAGATTCCTGCTAGAAATCCAAAGAGCACTGAAAAGAATTCCAGTCCGTAAGCATCACCTGTTGGGAGAGGGATATACGTATCAATCTTTTTCATGTTCGTCTCCATTCATAGATTTCCATAGTTGTCGTTGTTCCAACATCTATATAAAATCCTTAAAGAAGCATTTCCATTTGCTTTCATGAGACTGGGTTACATGTGCAGTATCCTGGCTGGGTCATGGCAGAAGAGAGAGGAAATAAGACCTGCTGGTGATGTGACCCGTCAAGCCCTGCATATCATACCAACTTTCAGGGCATGTTCGGTATCTTGCATAATAAAGCATCCGCGAGTACTCTTGTAACGTAAACCCAGCCACTCTGCCTACTCTATGGAGTGGCTCTTGTATCCATCTCCATGGTATTATTGATGGAAATTGGGATCATTCGTTGGAACCTGTGTGAGCAGAATATAGGGTGGCAAATTGTATCGTCGTCCTTCCGCTCATCGGGCTGTGGAGGGACTGTACTTAAGAAAGACTTTCCCATTCCTGAATGTCCGCGTGTCGAGGAGCTTGAGGGTCATCCTTTTTACTTCCCTGAACAGGTATTTGCCGGCACCAAGAATCACCGGGATGACCATCAGCTGGTATTCGTCGATGAGTCCAAGATTGGCAAACTGTCGCACGATAGTGCCACTTCCCAGGATCGCGATTGTCCCCCTGCTCTTTCAGCTTCATGATCTCTTCTGGTTTGATTTCGTGGAGAACCCTTACATTCTTCCAGACTGGCCCATCCTTCACCGGTTTCATGGTCTTCGAAAACACAATTTTTGGTGAGCTGTTCATCACCTCGGCCATAACCGGGTCGTTCTTAATCGCATCCGGTGTCGGCCAGTAACTCTTCATCATCTCGTAGGTCGTATGGCCGAAGATGAGCATGCTAGAGGATCCTGATGCCTCGAACGTAAATTCCCTGTCCTCTTTATCCTGTACGCTCTTGAACCAGTCGATCTCGCCATTCGGCCCGGCAAAATATCCGTCCACCGAAACGATGGTAAATGCAATGAGTTTTCTCATACGGTTTTCTCTAACGGACTGAATTTGTTGATAAATTTTATCCTGCAACCTAGGGAAGATCCGGCCTTCGCAATCCTAGTAATACCATTTGATAAAACGAAATCTTTCACTGTAACAAAGATGTTCTATGTGGAACAAGTTTTATCTACTTGATCTTCTGATGAACGAGGATTTCTATTTCCGGGAGACTTCCGATTGCCCCCATACCATACATATTACGTGATCTGGACACTCAAAATTCTTGAAGTAGAAACGTCCTCCACACACCCAGTGGACAAGAACTATTGAGTACAGAAATTTCGTAGGATGACCGGTCTTTCAAACCAATGAAACCACTGCCTATATGCATCTACCCGGATCCCAGGGTTTTCCTTGATTTATTTTCATCTGATTTTTTGAAATTAAGGAAATATAATGGATATGGCCCAAAAGGCCACTTTCTACTCATTTTCATAACATTATTATGAGTACGATGAAATTTCATCGGGAGTATTCAGAAGGATGTGTGATAACAATCAGCTGTATAATGCCCTGCAAAAAAAAATGAATGGCGGGTGGACTCCTCATCCCCCACCATTTACCATTTTACCATCCCGGAGCCGGATGATACGGTCGAAGTACTCCTTGTGCCAGTCCTCGTGGGACACCATGACGATGGTTTGTTGCATCTTCTCGTTGATCTCCCGGAAGAGATCCAGCACCAGTCGCGAATTCTCGGTATCCAGGTTCGCACAGGGCTCGTCTGCAAACAGGATATCCGGAGTATTCACCACCGCCCTCGCGATGGCCACCCGCTGCTGCTGTCCCCCCGATAACTCGCTCTGGAGATGATCCCTCCGATCCCACAGCCCGATCTGGTGCAGGATGTCGCGGGTCGCTTCGACATAGTCCTTGGGAGTGCGGTCCGTGCGCAGCATTGCTGGCAGACAGATATTCTCCTTCACCGTCAGTTCCGGTACCAGGGCATAATCCTGGAAGACGTAGCCGAGTTTGTACAGGCGGAACATCGTCCTCTCCCAGTCGGTGAGTCGGCTTACGTCGATCCCTTCGATACGGATCGAGCCGCTGGTTGGATCGTCCAGCAGCCCGAGCAGATGCAGGAGGGTGGATTTGCCACTTCCGCTGGGTCCCATGATGCCAATGAATTCCCCCTTGTCGATGTTCAGGTTCACCCCATCCAGGGCTTTCACCTCGACTGCCCCCATCTGATAGATCTTACGTAATTCCTCTATCTCGATCATCTCTTCACCCTCTGATCGCATGCTGGATGTTCTCCCGGGCCACCTTCCATGCGGGCAGGTAACCGGCGATCACCGATGCTACGAAGAGCACCACACCGTTGAACGCCAGATCGAAGGGCGTCACATAGGGTGTCGCCGAGAATTCCGGA
The DNA here is from genome assembly GCA_028678905.1 of Methanomicrobiales archaeon. Classification (GTDB taxonomy): domain Archaea; phylum Halobacteriota; class Methanomicrobia; order Methanomicrobiales; family JACTUA01; genus JAJRCM01. The sequence continues at coordinate 7,520 of JAJRCO010000325.1, read as the reverse complement.
GTGACCATCGGGTAGTAGGTCATGTATACCACGATCAGCCCGGTGAAGAGGAAGCCCACCAGGATTCCCGCGATGGAGAGGATGATCACCTGGAACCCGTAACTGTGCATGATCACCGATTTCTCCACCCCGATCGCTTTGAGGATCCCGATCTGCTTACGGTTGTTCAGGGTCTTGATCATGATCACGATGAAAATCACCACCACCGCGATGACCAGACTGACCAGCATGGAGATGAGACCGATGATGGAGAAACTGGCGAGAGCTCTCCCGATTCCTTTGTTGAGTAATTCTTCCGTGGTCTCTACCTTCTCCCGAAGCCCGTACTGCAGGAGCTCGTTCTGCACAAACGATTCGGTGTACCCCGGTTTGACCTTTACGGTGATGTAAGGAGCATAATTCAAAGGCTCTCCCACCACCTCTTCCATGTCTGCCCAGGAGACAAAAACCCGGTTGTCCATGTCGTAGTTGCCGGTGCGGAAGATCCCCTTGACCCGGTACTCTTTCTGCAGACCGCTGGAATACTCTACCAGGATGGAGTCTCCCACCCGCACGCCACCCAGGGAGGGATTGAATTCCTCCTCTTCCGGAATATTGGGGGAACCAGCCACCATTTCACCGATGATCGCCTCCCCGATATCGCCATCACCGAGATAGCTTCCCGCGATCATCGTGGTATAGAGTGGGGAGACGTATTTTTCCTCGCGGGGCTGGATCGCATAGATCGTGGAACCCAGCAGCCTTCCCCTGAACTTCAGCAGCCCACCTTCCTGGTAGTGCGGGGTCGCTCTTTCCACCCCGGGCATGCCGTTTACCAGGGACAGGGTGGCATCGAGGTCAGTGACATACCGTTCTCCTTTGGCTGGCTCGATCAGGATGTTGGAGGTCTGATAGGCCACGATCTGCTCCTTGATGTCCACCCCGATCCCGCTCATCAGTGCCGGGAAGAACATCATGTTGGTGAAGACCATGCTGATGATGAGGACATTGAGGAGTACGCTGGAGCGGTTCCCCCGCACCAGCGAGCGCCAGGCCAGGAACAGCGCGACTTTCAGCTCTTTTTTAGCCATGGGAGGGCCCCGGAACCGTTCTTTCTGGGGAGATACCAGTAGCGGTATCCGATGAATCCCCCGATGAGGAAGACCACTCCCAGCGGGAGAACCATTCCCAATCCTTCACTAGGAAGAACGCGGATCGACAGGGGTCGGGTGAGAGTATGCGAACCGGTGTCGTCGGTGTATTCGATGGTGACATTGTAGGTGTAGGTCCCACCCGCACTTCCATCCAGCATGAAGATCGCGGGAGCATCGTTGCCCGGCTTGATCTTACCGATGAAGGCTTCGCGGGTACCGGTCATGGGGAGATCGATGGTGGCTGCCACCTGCTTTGCCTCTCCTGTCCCGGTGTTTTCGATACGGATGGTGAGATCGAAGGGCTGTCCCTCCGCCACCCGGCGGGGGCTGGTATCCACCGATACGAAACCCAGCTCGGCCTGACCCTGGAACGGGATATCAATGGTGGTGTTGCGGATATAAGGAACGCCGTCCACACCCATATACTGAAGGATCACGGGAATGCGGATAAGTCCAGAACCGGTCTTCTTGTCCGATATCAGGACCAGATCGAAGCTTTTCTGCTCATCTCCGTTGATCGTCCCCAGATGGTAGAGATCCGTGTTCCGGGGGGCGATAGTGCTGCTACCGTTTCCGATGCGCACCGTTACATCATCAGCCAGAATCTGGCCATCGTTCCTCACGGTCAGCGTTACCGGAATTTCATCGCCCGGCTGCACCGAATCGGGAACCACGCTGCTCAAGATCAGGATTGGCTGTCGCGGGATGCCGATGGTGGAATTCACGTTGACCGGAACTGGGTAGCGAATATTGGAACCGTCCGGGATATGGATCCATACTTCGGGGAAGTACATGCCACTCTTTGCAGGCGCCTTGATGAGGAACGTAAACTGCATTGATTGGCCGGGACCAAGCGCACCGGCATGATCGTAGGTGCCCTGGATCACTTCCAGGCCGTTTCCAAACATGCTCACCGCATCAAATACCACGGAGATGTCTGTGGTCTGAGACGTGGTGGTAGAACCGGTATGACCGCTGTCCACCGAAGTTTCGGTCGAGCTGGCCATGGTGGCGGTATTTTGCAGCACCACGGAAATCATCCCCTGTTCGCCAGGAAGAAGTACTGTCGGGGTAACCTGGTACCCGGTGATGGTGACAGTCGGATCACCGATAGCAGCCATCGCTGCGGGGGAGAGCGCCGCCAGCATGCACGGCAGGATCAGGCAGAACAGAAGCATTTTCAGCCTCGATTCTCCCCGTTTATCTGTAGACGGATTCTGTTTGCTCATATACGTCGTTCCATTTTTTATGACTTCTCAGGTGATTCATATTATTATTTAAAGTTTATCTAATTGTATCATACTTTCATATCATAATCTTTTATCATATACCTTTATTATCTTACATCAACCAAGGAAGTGGTGTTATGGTATCCAGCAAGGTGCAGGAGGATTTCACCCACATCAAACGGATTCTGCGGGAAAATCCCCAGGGGATGACCGAAACGGACCTGGCACATGTCCTTGGTCGCACCAAGAATACGGTCGGAAGATATGTGGATATACTTCATGCCTCCGGCCAGGTGGAGGTCCGCAGCTGCGGGACAGCGAAGATTCTCTCTCTGTCACAGCGGGTCCCCTTTGCGACGATTCTTGAGCACACCCGGGATCCGGTGATCGTACTGGATAGAGATCTGCGCGTTCTCGATATCAATAGGACCTTTCTTGCACTCCTTCGCACATCTCGGGAAGAAGTAATCAGAGCGAGTCTTGAATTCCTGCCCCTTTCCGATCCCTCCACCAGGGAATTCATAGGGAACCTGACCACTGCCATCCGTGAGAAGAAGACACTTGAGGACGTCACGATCTGCCGGGAGACAGAACTTTATTTCAATGTCCGGATACTGGAAACCCAGTTTGAAGATGGAGGCCTCGGATACACCGTGATCCTTATCGATCTCACCGAGCACAAATTGAAGGACCTGCGGTTGCAGGAGAGTGAAAAGCGCTTCCGGGACCTGGTCGATATGCTCCCCCAGCCGGTATTTGAAGCCGATGCAACCGGAATTCTCCTCTTTGCAAACCGCCAGGCGTACAGCACCTTCGGATACACGCCAGAAGAGCTGACTGGGAGGATCCAGGTGCTCGACATGATCGCACCCGAAGACCGGGAAAGAGCACGCGGTAGTATTAGCCGTGTCCTGCGGGAGGGCACGCGGGGGAAGGAAGAGTATACTGCTCTGCGCAAGGACGGGAGCCGTTTTCCCATTGTAGACTACGCTGCACCCATCTATCGAGGAGAGCAGATCGTAGGATTCCGGGGGATTGCCATCGATCTCACTCACCAGAAAGAGGCGGAGGCGGCGCTACGCAACGAACGTGACTTTATCGATGCGACCCTTCATGCCCTGAATGCCTTAGTGCTGGTACTCGACAGGGAGGGGAAGATCGTTAGGTTCAACCATGCTTGCGAGGAGCTCACCGGATACACCGAAGAAGAGGTAAAAGGCCAGGTATTCTGGGATCTCTTCCTGATCCCTGAGGAAGCAGATGCGGTAAAGGGAGTGTTTGCCGAGCTGCTGAAGGGTGCCAGCCACTCGCAGTATGGCAATAACTGGGTAACCAGGAATGGAGAACGAAAATTCATCCAGTGGTCCAATACCTTCCTCCGCGATAAATGCGGCGTGGTCTCCTGGGTAATCGGGACAGGCATCGAACATCAGGCAGTCGATCAAAGGTAGACAGAAGGAGAAGTAGAAGGGTGTAATCGCGTTCTGTTATTGAATTCACAACTCGCTTCAGTGCAGCTTCAGCAGCCGGGCATTTACCGCCACGATAATGGTGCTGGCACTCATCAGGGCTGCCCCGACCGCCGGGCTGAGTACGATCCCGTACTGGAGAGCAACCCCTGCTGCAAGCGGGATGGCGAAGCTGTTGTACCCGGTGGCCCAGATCAGGTTCTGGACCATCTTGGAATAGGTTTTTCTGGAGAGCAGAATGATGTCAGCCACATCCCGGGGGTCGCTGCGTACCAGTACGATATCCGCACTCTCCACAGCCACATCCGTACCGGCACCGATCGCAATCCCCACATCCGCCTGCACTAGAGCGGGGGCGTCGTTGATGCCGTCACCCACCATCGCCACCCGGTACTGTTTCTGCACCTCCTTGATCTTCTCGGACTTCTCATGAGGGAGGACTTCTGCAAAATACTCGTCCAGACCCAGCTCTTCGGCCACCCACCGGGCTACATGGCGGTTATCACCGGTGAGCATCATGCACCGTATTTCCATCCCCTTAAGGCGGGAGATCGCCTCGTGGGATTCCTCCCTGATGATATCGGCCAGGGCCAGCGCTCCGATGGGTTTTCGGTCCTCAAGAAGGAAGACCACGGTTTTTCCCTGCGACGCGACCTTCTCTATCCGGTCATCCTGGACCGGGATATCCTTCTCTTGGAGATATCCCGGACTCACCACCCGGGATAATGTTCCTCGTATCTTTCCCTCTACCCCTTTTCCCGGGATCGCCCTGAAGTCTTCCAGGGATGAAAGGGATATCCCTCTCTCCTCCGCACTCCGCATAATCCCCCGGGCGATGGGGTGCTCAGAGTTTGCTTCCAGAGAGGCAGCACGCTGAATGATTTCCTCCTCCTCCATTGCGGCAAAGGAGAGGACATCGGTCACCCCGAACACCCCGCGGGTGAGTGTTCCGGTCTTGTCAAAGATCACTGCCTGCAGGTCGCGGGATCGTTCAAAGGCCTGTCGCTTGCGGATGAGCAGACCTGAATTTGCCGCGAGTGCGGTGGATACCGCGATGACCAGAGGCACCGCGAGGCCCAGGGCATGGGGGCAGGTGATCACCATCACCGTCGCGGCCCGTTCGATTGCAAATTCCAGACCTTCTCCCAGCAGGTACCAGGCTAGGAAAGTGATGGTCCCAACCGCGAGTGCAAGGACGGTGAGGAAGAAGGCGGCCCGGTTTGCCAGGTCCTGGGCCCGGGACTTGCTTTCCTGTGCCTGCCGGACGAGTTCGATTACCTGGTTGAGATAGGTATCCTTTCCCGTCTTCTTTACCTCTGCCACCAACGACCCTTCACCATTGATGCTCCCCGCCGTGACCTTGTCTCCTCCCTTCTTGGTTACCGGTTTAGATTCGCCGGTGAGCATCGCTTCGTTGACACTGGATTTTCCCTCCACCACTTCCCCATCCACCGGAATCTTTTCACCGGGTTTTACGAGTACGTGGTCTCCCACCGCCAGCGCATCGATGGATACATCTTCCGTCTGCCCGTCTTTCATGCGGTGCGCTTCGGATGGCATGATCTTCACCAGTTCCTCCAGCGCCCGTGAGGCCCCCAGCACCGACCGCATCTCGACCCAGTGTCCCAGGAGCATGACATCGATCAGGGTGGCGAGTTCCCAGAAGAACGGCTCACCCCCGACGATTCCTAGCACCACCGCGGCGCTGAACACATACGCGACAGTGATGGCCACAGCGATCAGGGTCATCATTCCGGGCAGATGGTCCCGTGTTTCCTGGATGATTCCTCTCAGGAAGGGAAGCCCCCCGTACCCGTACACTATTGTTGAAAGGGCAAGCAGGAGGTAAGAAGCCCCTTCAAAGGTAAACGAAAGGCCAAAAAACGCCTGAAAACCGGGAGAAAGGATCAGGATCGGCACGGTGAGGATAAGGGAAACGATGAACCGCCTCCGGAAATCCTCCAGCATCTGGTGATGGGAGCCCGGCATACTCGATCGTTGCTTCTGGGCGATGCCCATTGGACCGGAAGGATGAGATTCCCGGTGTTCATGGTGAACCATGCCGACTTTATCTTCTGGCCCGTGATTCATTCCTGTTCCGTCCATCGTTATGCTCATTCCAGTTCTTCAATTCTTCCTTCGACCGTATCATGAGGGATCGCTGATACTTCGCAAAAAATGTTCCCTGCCTGACAAGCGAACGGATCTTCCAGGTAACCCGGTACCGATGGATAGATTCAGGCAAGCACGGTTATCAGGAAGTCAGGGAACCATTTACCACTCTCCCTGGACAGCCACAGGGTATTCTAGAGTGTCAGCAGTTTCCCATCGCAAGTTATATGAGATAAGGAGAGAGCGTAGGAAGACTATGGAAAAAGTGGACGATACAGAAGATAATCGCCGTGCGTGCCTCTGCCCTGACTGTCCCTCTTATCCCCATCACTGCCGAGGAGAACGGCTCTATTGTGCGACAGGCAGCACCACCTGCGAAATTCACGCGAAAGGATGTAGCTGTCCACAATGCCCGGTGTATAATCGGTACAGACTTTCTGGCATCTATTTCTGCGATAAGGAATACCTCAGGGAAGCTAACGTTCGGATGAGGAAACTGAAGTCACATGAAAATTGTGATCGATACCGGGAAATATACGATATCAAGGCCGTTGCGGCTACCGGGGAAAGCATCATCCGGGCCATGGGATCGAGGAAAAGGATGCCGTGCAGCCTAGACGACCTGCACTTTCTACCTGCCCAGGTCTGGAAGATTCCCAGGAATAAGGAAGAGTCGGTTCGGACCAGTATCACGCTTGGTCCCCGGGCGAAGAAACCGTTGGAGACTTCCATCCCGATCCTGATCTCCGGATTGAGTTTTGGGGCCGTTTCGCGGAACGTCCGCGTTATTATCTCTCGGGCAGCCGCCGAGGAAAAATTCCTCTTCAATTCGGGAGAAGGCGGGGTACTCGAAGAGGAACTGGCAGCATCGGACCGCCTCATCGTGCAGTATGCGACCGGACGATTTGGAATCACCGATGGGCTCCTTCAGAGGGCAGCTGCCGTGGAGATCCGGTTCGGGCAGGGTGCGTATCCGGGAAAAGGCAGCCTGCTCCCGGCGGAAAAGATGACTGAAGAGGTGGCAGAGATCCGCGGAATGTCGGCTGGAGAGGATGCATATTCGCCTGCACACCACTCCGATATGCTGACACCGGAACAGATCCGGGAAAAAGTGGGATGGTTGAAGGACCTCACAGGAGGCATTCCCGTTGGAGCGAAGATCGGATGCGGGAACGTCGAAAGAGATCTCGAGGTACTGGTGGATGCCGGGATGGACTTCATCGCCATCGATGGATTTGGGGGAGGGACCGGCGCGACCAGCTATTACGTGCGGGAGAACGTTGGTATTCCGCTCATCGCCGCCCTTCCCCGGGCGGTGCGACTTCTGAAACGGAAAGGGGTGGAGGACCAGGTGACCCTGATTGCGGATGGGAACCTCCGTTCATCTGCCGATTATGCAAAGTGTCTTGCATTGGGTGCAGATGCGGTGTACATCGGAACCGCAGCCTTGATCGCCATCAACTGCGAGCAGTACCGGATCTGTCATACCGGATTGTGCCCAACCGGGGTCACCACCCAGGATCAGGTTCTGGTCAGGCAGTGTCCGGTGGAGGAGGGGACAAGGAAATTAAGCAATT
>JAJRCO010000123.1 GCA_028678905.1 Methanomicrobiales archaeon | reverse complement strand
TGGGTGAGCACTCCCACGTCCTCGGGTAGCATCCGCATTGAGCTGAGGGGGTCGTCGGCCAGCATATCCTGTCCCGCAGAAATAATACAGACCTGAGGGCGGAACCGGGCAAGGACGGGGACAAAGACCCGAGAAAAAACCAGGAGGTAATCAGCCAGCGTAGACCCGGATTCCAGAGGCGCGTTGACGGTCAAGCCTTTTCCCCTTCCCTCACCGATCTCGGTGGCATTTCCCGTGCCGGGGAACATGCATCTGTCGTGGACAGAACAGTAGAGTACCCGGGGAGAAGAGTAAAAAGCGGCCTGGGTTCCGTTCCCGTGGTGCAGGTCCCAGTCCACGATCGCGACGCGGTCCACCTGGTCCAGCATCCTGGCCGCCGCGATGGCCGCGTTGTTGAAGATGCAGAAACCCATGGCCAGATTCCGTTCCGCATGGTGTCCGGGAGGCCGAATCATCGCAAAGGAGCATTCACCCTCAAGAGAGCGTTCGGCTGCCGCGATTGCCGATCCCGCCGCGGCCAGGGCGACCTGGTAAGAATCGGGAGTAACATACGTATCAGAATCGAGCATATGCACGTGTACGATCTCCCCGCAGAGTCGCTCGATGTGCCGAATATAGGCGGGATCGTGAATACGCCCGATATCCTCAACCGTGGCATACACCGGCGGAGTCCGGGGGATTCCCCGGGGCACCCCGGATAGGGCATTGAGAAGGCGGCCCTGGTTTTCCGGATGAAAGGGAAGATCATGGCGGGCAAAAATGTCACCAGTGATTACGGAACAGGCAACCATGCTCACCATTGACTCGCAGGCCCGGTGCATTATCTTTACCATGAGAAAGAGAGCAGGATCTCCGATCCAAATCCGGTCGAATCCGAAAAGGTATACCAATCCAATAGAAGTAAAACTATCCCGACTCGGATAGCAGGATTCCTCAACCTATGACACATCCAGGACCATTCTCCCCCTGAAGATCCCATAGAGTATTCCATGACCGGAGCAGGGCGAGACCCCTGCAGCTTGCGCACGTACCCATCGGGCCAGGAAAGCGGTTAACAAAAAACAGGGAAGAAATCGAAATCGCTACCTATACAGTGAGCAGATCGGGATCAGAGGTCTCCAGCACCGCCGGATATGGCTCAAAGTAGGTCTGCTGGCTTAGATAATCCTCGTCATACTTCACGATCCATTCCCGGATCAGGGTACAGGGGGCTGAAAGGGGTTTCGCGCCCGTGCGGTAGGCCTCCAGCAGTGCTTTGACTTTCTCACGATCCTGGGGTGGAATAGAGGCATCTTCGAAATGGGTCAGGGCATGACGCAGGACCGCAAGGTGGGAGGTAACCCGTGGCGGACGGGAGAGCGCTTGCAGCAGATGTTCCTCGTACTCCTTCATCACTACATCAAACGATCGTTCGCTGCGATTGGTTGCCAGGGCGGTGAGGGTATTATATTCAGTCCGGTGATAGGCACTCAGGAGATATTTATTTTCTGCGTGGAATTGAAGGAGATTTTTAGTGATCTCGTGGTTTCGAACCGCCCGGAATTCGGCGATCGTGTAGATCTGGGTGAGGAAGTGGCCCCGCAACCGGTTCCCTGTGAGGTCCCGTTCGTTCGCCAGCGGTATCAGGGGAAAACGAGAAACGATCTCCTGTGCGAACAACCCGTTGCCGCGAATTTTTGGCTCAGATTCCCCAATCCCACCGTAAATGGGAACATTTTTCAGACCACAACTGGGTGATCGATCCTTGAGAATAAACCCGTCAAGGGGAGGAAGTGATTTAAGAAACCATTCTGCGAAGGTGTGCATTTCTTCGGTAATATCCCGACCCGTGGCCGGCTGGATAAGACGCGCCATATCTCCTTTTTCAACCAGTCGGATGGGCTCCCGGGGAACTCCCAGCCCGATCTCCATCTCCGGGCAGACCGGATACATTTCCGCAATGTTCTGCAGTTTCTTCACCGTTTCACTGGAGATCATAGCTCCATTGTACCGGCAGGCCTCAAATTCTATGCACCTGCTGACAAGGATTCTGGGCTGAATGAACTCTCTCACTCTCTTCCTCCCGCGGCAGAAAAAACTCATTCCTGCCCCGATCTTCAAAAATTTGCAGAGATTAGTTTAGAATAAGTATCATAACTATTTTTCCGTGGACTGTATCGAGATCAGTCCCTCTGAATTTTCGGGACTGAGAAAAGGATGGAGAAAGGAAATTCCTTGGGAATCTCCGTCTGAAGAGGCGGTACAGGGTACTTGAAAGCGACCGGTCAATCGCTTAAATCTGCCTAGGATAGGGTTACCTGTTCTTCATCTTTTCCGGAATTCCTGTGCCCGGCTCCTTGGTGGCCCCCTTCTTGTCATCTGCCTCTTCCGGTAAAGGAAGAGAGCAGCCAGAGCGGCAACCAGCAGAAATACGGAGGTGATGCCTTCAATGGTCAGTCCGAAGGGAGTCTTTTTCTTGGCCAGAAGTGCGTACGTCCCGTCAGCACTCGCGTTCAACATCGTGCTGGTGCGGATGGATTGCCCCGATACGTAGGTGACCCCGGTGAACAGGGGGGCCCCGTGGTCGACCCGGTAGATCCCAAAAGTAAAAGGATCGATATCGTCCCACATCTGCACGTCGGCTTCTGCATCGATCTTCACCACATCCGTATCTCGGGTTCTGTTTATCTCGGAAGTGATCTGCACCCGTTCGCCGAAGGAACGGAATCCGGCATAATTGCCCGCCGGGGTCAGAGAGAAGGCAAAGTTCTGTCCACTGAGGGTGAGCCAGGAGGTGCGGTACACTGCGGCGGAGGAGAGATCCCGCGAGATCAAAGTTGCGTTGTTGCCGCTGCCGATGGTTACCTGGTGAGAGGGTGAATTCAAGAGGAGGAAATACTGCGTGAGATTGTGGAACCGGTCCGCTTGCACGAGGTTATCGCGCGAAGAAAGAAGGGTGTATCCCATGGTGCAGTTATCCAGGATATTTTCCTGCAGGATGGAGTCCGACATCCCGTTTCCGGTAAATGCCACCTTAAGATCCTGAAAGGTATTACTTTTCACGGACCAGCGCTGGATGTTCTCCCCATGGATTCCGGTCACTCCGCCGGTAAAGAAGTTATCTTCTATCTCGGTGTCAGCGATGTATGCAAAGTCCACACCTGTTTTTTCCGGAGTCTGGAACCGGTTGCCGACGATAGCGATCGCATCGCCGCCTTTCCCGGAGATGC
>JAJRCO010000285.1 GCA_028678905.1 Methanomicrobiales archaeon | reverse complement strand
TCAGCAAAGGCAGGTTCGACAACGACAAGATATTCAAGGTCACGAAGATGATAAAAGACGCAGGCATCAACGTCGGAGGGAACTTCATCTTCGGACTGCCTGGTGACACCCATGAGACGATGACGGAGACGCTCGACCTGGCGAAGAAACTGAACTGCGAATACGCGAACTTCTATGTCGCCATGAGCTACCCGGGGAGCAAGCTCTATGAGGAAGAAAAACGAGACGAAATGCTGGAAAACTGGGCGGAGTACAGTCAGTTCGGATACCATACCAAACCACGGCCTACGGTTTACCTCGAGCCCAAGACCATACTCCAGTTCCGGGATAATGCGTTCAATGATTACTACAGCAGCGAAAGATATCAGAACATGGTTTTAGAGAAGTTCGGGCCGGAGACGCTTGAACACATCAAAAAAATGCTGGAGCATAAACTACGGAGGAAGCTGCTTGAAGAATAACTGCCCGATATGCGATGCATTCTCAAAAGAAAAAATCATCTACGAAACCAGGGATTTTTTCGTCATCAACGCGAAAACCAAGAAAGGACACAAGCAACGCTACATGTTCTGCTCCATGCAGCATGTTCCCCATAACCCATTTGACTACCAACGGCTTCTCATAGCCGTGCAGACCGGGCTTCATCTGTTCAAGACGGATTTCGTCGTGTTCAACGGCATCTACGCCAGCATCAAACAACACTGGCATGTCATCCTCAGCGACCGGTTCTTCCAGGATGAGGTCGTGGATATCACGAAAGAACCACGGATCGAGGTGTTCAGATGAATTGGAAAGGGAAAACAACAGGTATGACCTTAGGGGGTTTTTTCCTCATCATCGGAATAGCAATCGGTTTCGTAGGGGTTCAAGGGTTAATGAAGTACGGAGAGGTGTTCATCCCGATGGTTGCCATATCAGCAGCGCCAATAATATTCGGATTATATTTCATTATCGAGGTGTTTCTTGAGACTAAACCCTAACTTCCGGCTCGGAGAAAAAGGCAAAAAACCAAGCGGCAGCAATCATTACGCTTGGAAAGGTGATAAAGTAGGCTACCGCGCGATCCATGACTACATGGAGCGACATAAACCAAAACCAGAGCAATGTGAGACCTGCGGGAAGAAACTACCCCTTGATCTCGCCTGCCTCACAGACACATACACCAGGAACCCGAAGGATTACATCTGGGTCTGCCGGAAATGCCACCATATCCTCGATGGACGGGTGGAGAACCTCGGTGACTACGGGAAGAAGAAATCATGAAGATAGCGTTACTGTACCCAAGATGGTCAACAGCCCAGGATAAACACATCACGGTGTTCAGCAAGAAACAGGGTCATTACCCTCCGCTTGGTCTTGCGGTCCTCGCCAGCATCGCGGAGCAACTCGGCCATGAGGTGACGATCATCGACGGGGAGATAGAGGATCTGTCAACAGACCAGCTCGTATACGGGACGTTGAAACTAGAGCCGGACCTCATCGGTCTTACCGCATCAACACCTTTTTTCCATGTCGTCGTCGAAGTCGCAGAAAAACTGAAACAAAAGAGG
>JAJRCO010000269.1 GCA_028678905.1 Methanomicrobiales archaeon | reverse complement strand
CGGCATGGCGGATAACGAAGCGGACGTAGCATCACCCCCGGCAGAAGGGGACAATATTACGATTATTATTCAGCTTCTCCACGAAGGAGATCTGAACACGCGGTGGAGGGCTGCAGAAGCCCTGGGGGAAAAAGGGGACCCCCGGGCGGTCGATGCACTCATCCAGGCCCTGTCCGATCCCATGGTCGAGGTCTCGTGGATTGCGGCACAGGCGCTCGGTAAAATCGGTGATCCGAAAGCGGTGCCCGCTCTCATCCGCGCACTCTCCAGTGCAGAAAAATGGCTGCGCCAGGGTTCGGCCTGGGCGCTGGGAAAAATCGGCGATGCTCGGGCGGTAGAATCTCTGATCATGGTGCTCAAGGACCTAAAAAAGGACGTCAGGAAAAACGCGGCCTGGGCTCTCGGAAAGATCGGGGATGATCGCGCGATTCCCTCCCTGACCGAAGCTCTCCAGGACAGCGATGCGGCGGTCAAAAAAGCTGCCCAGGATGCGCTGAACGAGATCCAGAAGAAAAAAGAGGAAAAACCGGCCTGATGAATGCCTGGATCTGCTCCTGTTTCGTCCGCCCTTTGGGAGTTCTGCAAAGGACCCCCCTTTCCATCTTTCGCTTTTATATGGATCTCCCTGCAACCGGGAGGTTTCATGGATGTCTGTTCGATTCTTCTGACCTCTTATCCCAGGCATGTTAGAGAATAACTGTATAGGGAATCGCCTCCAAAATAATACGGAAGGAACGGGAGGATATGTTCGGAATCGCCCTGGATCAGATCGATGTATTTGCCTGGATCATTCTCCCCATTCTGATCTTTCTGGCCCGGATCTGTGATGTGAGCCTGGGAACCATCCGGGTGATCTTCGTGGCCCGGGGGTTTCGTTACTTCGCTCCGGTCCTTGGTTTTTTTGAAATCTCCATCTGGCTTCTTGCCATCAGCCAGATCTTTCAGCACCTGGATAATGTGTTTACCTACCTCGCTTATGCGAGTGGGTTTGCCACCGGGACCTTTGTGGGGATGTGGCTTGAGGATAAGCTCTCGATCGGGACGGTGCTGATCCGGGTGGTGACCAAGAAGGATGCGACTGAGCTGATCCGTCATCTGAAAGAGATGCAGTATGGAGTGACTACGGTGGAAGCGATGGGAGCGTTAGGCGAGGTGAGGATCATCCTAATCATCGTCCAGCGGTCCTTGGTACCGGAAGTGGTTGCCCTGGTGAAGCAGTTTAACCCGCATGCCTTCTACACTATCGAGGATGTGCGGTATGCGACGAAAGGAATATTTCCTCCGGAGGAACGTTCGATCTCGCGGCGGTTCCGTCCCCTGTTTAGCCTGCGAAAAGGTAAATAGGGCGGATTAGATCATTTTGGGGGAAGGTCCGATCGGGAAATCCCCCGTCATGCAGATTCGTGAGGATGCTGTGGGTAAAAGCTGGAGACAGATTAGTTGATAGAATCGATGACCGGGGGAGAGAACACGCCCCGCAGAATATTCCGGCAACCGTCACAGAGCACCGTTTTTTTCCCGTCCAGCTGATCGAGAGTCTCCGGTGGAAACATGATGCACTGGGAATCCGGGCAATGGTCCAGACCCAGCAGGTGCCCTGCTTCGTGCGCTCCCTCGGTGGATATCCGGGAAAGAAGCAATTCCTCGTCTTTTTCTCGTTGGTAGAATTCGTTGTAAAATCGGGCCGTGGATACGACTGCAACGCCTGTAGATTCCCGCGCCAGCCCGAAGACAAAATCGGCTCCCCGCACAAACAGATCCCGGTGGGTCACCACCATGATCGGACCGGGTATCGTCCGCTTTCTTTTATACAGTTGGATGCGATGCAGGATCTTCTGAGCATCGTACTGGGACCGGGCCGGGTCGTAACCGGCCAGAAGCACCCCGTTCTCCTCGGCGTCTACGGGAATGCCTAGGATGAGCTCAATCGCCCTTCCTGCAGGGATTTCGAGTCCCGGCAGGGCCCCGGATTCCCAAAGGATTTTGAGGCGCATTTACCAACACTCAGTGATGCGCCCGTATAAACGTATTGAACGGTGCATCGCCCGTTATCTCGGGCCGCGGTACCACACTGCGGTGGAGATCGGCGTGGGGGTGAATTTCGAGGTGGCCGATGCGCTGTCCCGCCAGGGCTGCCGGGTTTCCTGCACCGATATTCACCCAGGGAGATCTCCTTCCCCAACCCTCCCGGTATTTGTGGATGACATCTTCCGGCCCACCGAATCGATCTACCTGGGAGCCGATCTGCTGTACGCGGTTCGTCCAGGGGTGGAGATGGTGCCAGCCCTAATCGACCTGGCATGTCGCATCGATGCCGATCTGCTAGTCTACCATCTCGGAAACGAACTGTACGAAGGCGGAGGAGAGGTGATCGAGTGCGGAGTCACCCTCCATCGCTACCATAGGAGGACCGGCAGGGGATCCACACCACAATACGGCCGGTAGGATTCTATCGACCTCAGAACAGGGTGGACTGGGTTCCGCCCGGTGACGTGTCTTTCCGTGGAGCACGGGATGTCGCCATCTTCTCCCGTGCGGCCCCCTCCTCTTTCACTTTTTTTACGATCATCACCGATCGTTCGCGGTCGTGCAGGAACAGATTCAGGGCGTCGGCATCCAGATCGAGTTCCAGCACATAATGCTCGGGCGCGTGTTCCACCAGCAGGGAGAACAGGGTCAGGTATTCTTCGCGAAGGACCCGTTCGGGAATATGGTAGCGGGAGGACAGCCGGTGCAGGAGATCTCCCCGGATGGCACGCTGTCTCCTCGCCGATCCGATGCGCTGCCAGCGGGTTGGGGGCGAGATGCGGGCGTGAATGCCCTGCTTCTGGGCGGCTTCGGCCATACCGATCACCGCGATAGCCTGAGCATACCGCCAGAGGAGATAATATTGACGCCGGATAGTGCGCCCTAGATAGAGATCAGCCCGGCGCAGGGAACGGTAGGCCTGGGCTACCCTCTGATAGTCAGGGAGAAGCCCGACTGATCCCTCCAGCCACTGTACAATTCTCTCCGGGGTTTCGCCGGTCGCCTGTGCCTGCCGGACCAGTTCTTCATGGGAACGACCCCGGAATACCGCTCCTATCAGGTCGAAGATCGTGGATCGTTCATCCTTGGAGGAGGAAGAAAGGTCCTGGGGAGTCAGCACCTTTTTGCCGATAGCGGCGGCCTGCAGCATAGTGATCGCAGCCCGGACATCACCTTCGGCCCGGGTAGATACCTCCTCCAGCAGAGTATCGCTGCACTGAAGGTGTTCCGCAGCACAGATAAATCGGAGCCGCGGGATTAGGGAGCGGGCCTGGATGGATCGGAACTGCAGGGGTTCGCAACGGGATCGCAGTTCCGCGGGAACATCCTGCAGGATATTAGCAATCAGGATCATCGGCTGTTGGGTTTTTTTAATAATGTCCAGCAGAGCTTTCGCACCTCCCCGGTCTGCCGTTCCATGCAGGTTATCCACCTCATCCAGCACGATCAGCTTGTGTTCCGCGCCTGAAAGAGGGGCGGTGAGGGCAGAACTGCCGGCAATCTTCTCCAGAGCCGCCTTCGTCCTCTGATCCGAGGCATTCAGTTCGATGATATCCCAGCCCATATCACCGGCAAGGGCGTGGGCGGCGGAGGTCTTACCGGTCCCCGGCTTTCCGTAGAGGATAAGAGGACGATCCTTCGGGGACCAGGACTGTGCCCAGGAGACCATGGTCTGGAGCACCCCGATGTTGCCGACAAGATCCCGGATGTGGCGGGGCCGGTATTTCTCCGTCCAATCCATACGTACAACCTGCACGTAATCAAATAAATTATCTCTGATGAACACGGAAAGATTTGTATTATATCGGTGATATCGTGGAAAATAACTGCTCCGTGAACTCGGTGGCCAAGGCGATCCGCGAGTACGAAGGAGTGACCCGGAAGCGCTCGATTGGGGACATGATCAAAGCCCTCCGGTTCGATTGCCCGGATGTGATTGCCTCGTTCGGAGAGGATGCTGCAGTGATACGGCACGGTGACGAGGCGCTCCTCCTGGCGGCCGACGGCATCTGGAGCCGGCTGATGGAAGCCGACCCCCTCTGGGCAGGGTACTGTGCCATTCTGGTAAATATCCATGATATCGCGGCCATGGGTGGCCGCCCACTGGCCTGCGTGGATGTGCTCTCCATCTCCAACGAGCGTATCCGCGATCTGGTTACCGAGGGTATGCAGATCGCCGCCTCCCAGTTCGGGGTCCCGGTGGTGGGAGGGCATCTGCATCCGGACACCCCGTACAGCGTGGTCGATGTGGCCATCCTCGGGATTGCCCGCCTGGATTCGGTGATCTACAGCCATACTGCTCAGGCCGGCGACCGGGTGATCGCAGCGATCGATCTGGAGGGCCGTGTCCACCCCTCCTGTATCCTGAACTGGGATTCGGTCACCATGAAGACCCCGGAACGGGTCCGCTCCCAGATAGAAGTGATGCGGAAACTTGGTGAAGAGCACCTGGTGACGGCCGGAAAAGATATCAGCAATCCAGGCGTAATCGGAACCCTGGGTATGTTACTGGAGATCAGTGGGAAAGGGGCGGAGATCGAGCTGGACGAGATCCCCCGTCCTGATTTTGCGACTCACGGCCTCTCCTTCGAGCACTGGGTGCGGATGTATCCGGGAATGGGCTTTGTCCTCACCGCCCGGGAGGAGCACGTGGAAGAGGTGTGCGCTAGGTTTGCCCGCGAAGGGATAACCGCCCGGCCCGTGGGGAAGGTGACCGATAACGGGGCCCTCTCTATCACCTACCGGGATAAAAAGACCCAGGTGTTTGATCTGAAGAAAAACGGGATTATGCGGATCTTCCAGCACTTCCAGCCTGCAGCATGATCATTGGTATCGGTATCGCCGGAGACCCGGCGAAGATTTTGGCCAGCATCAGGAAGGTAGAGAAAGCACATCGGGTGATCGGGTACTGCCGGGAGGGGATCGAGGTGCCGGCCGGGATCACCACCCGCTTCTATCCCTCCCCGGAGACGGCGATGATTACCGACCTCCTGGAGGGCAGGCTCGATGCCGCGGTGCGGGGGACGCTCCCGTCCAACGAGACCCTGCAGGAACTCCGCCGGCAGACCGGAGCCTCGCACCTGGAGAGGATCGCGCTCCTGGAGACCGCCTGGGGCAAGAAATTCTTCCTGGCACCGGTGGGAGTCGACGAGGGTTGGACCGTCCAGCAGAAGTGCGCCCTGATCCGGAAAGGAGAGCGGATCGCGGCCGCTTTTGGCCTTCCCGGGGGGACCGGGGTGTTATCCGGCGGCAGATTGGGTGACCTGGGGCGCCATCCCGCGGTGGACCGAAGCCTCGCCGAAGCCGAACTGGTCAGCCGTATCACCGGAGCCCGCCACTACGAGATCCTGATCGAGGATGCCATCCAGGACTGCTCCCTACTCATCGCTCCGGACGGGATCAGCGGAAACCTGATCTTCCGCACGCTGGTATTCCTGGGAGGGGGAAAGGGACATGGAGCGCCGGTAGTCAATATCGACAGAATCTTCGTGGATACTTCGCGCGCTTCACCGGATTATGCCGATGCCCTGATACTCGCCGCATCGCTTGCGAATTCTCCAAACAACCCGTTTTCACGATAGATTTCAGAGGGAGTTCCATTCAGCCATATCCTCATTGCTGCACGGTGATCTGCATATCCAATCGAAGGTCAATTGTGGCTCCAACAGGAAAGAGGCACGCAAAAAATTGAGAACCGCCGAAATGTATATATATTAACTGATACACCTTTTTTTGAGGTGGATTTGTATGGCAGACTTACCTATTGCTGCGGTTGTTCGAATCGCCAAGAAGAATGGTGCAGAGCGAGTAGGCAGTGATGCAGCGGCGGCGCTTGTCGTAAAGGCCGAAGCATACATCGCCAACTTGACTAAGGAAGCAAACCGGCTCGCGATGCACGCGGGAAGAAAGACGATCAAGGAAGAGGATGTTGAACTCGCGGCCAAGTCCGCGTGATTTCCTCTTCTTTTCTCACAATACTCCTTTAGTGCTGGGCACACCCTTTTTGCGGGGATTTTCTGTCATTGCGTCTCCCAACGCGATACCGAACGCTTTGAAGACTGCCTCGCACTGGTGGTGGTCATTGGTACCGGAGAATGTAATGTGGGCCGTGATACCGGCATTGATGCAGAGACTGTAGAAGAAGTGCTCAATCACGTCGCGGGGAATACCCCCTACCAGCGGCCCGCCGAAACTTCCCTGGAACACCAGGTATCCCCTGCCTCCCACATCCATCGCCACCCGGGCACAGGATTCATCCATGGGCACCAAAGCATGGGCGAAACGCCTGATCCGCTTTCCTTCGCCATATGCCTTCTTAAGAACGGCTCCCAGCACGATTCCCACGTCTTCGATGAGGTGGTGGTGATCCCCTTCCGGCTCTCCATGTGCGGTGATGGCGATATCCAGCCCACCATGCGTACCCATGGAGGTCAGCATATGGTCGAAGAATGGAACCCCGGTCTGGATGGAACAACCCCCCGATCCATCCAGATTAACCTTCATCAGTATCGAAGTCTCCTTCGTCTCCCTTTTGATCGTTTCTGTTCTCATCTCATCTCCTCCCACGCTTCCTGCAAAGTGATCTTACCACTGTACAGGGCGGATCCGAGAACCGCCCCCTCCACCCCCATCCCTTTGAGGGTGCGGAGATCATTCCGGCTCGAGATTCCGCCGGCGACCACCACTGGGATGTGAACTGTGTCCAGCAGCCGTTGGATTGGTTCGGGCTGGATACCGGCCTGGAGGCCCTCGATCTCCACATTGGTGTAGAGCAGCGTCCCCGCCCCTTCTTTTTCGAACCGCTGAGCCCAGGTAAGATAGTCTCCGGCCGGCTGACGCCATCCCTCGATGAGCACCTCTCCACCCCGGGCATCGACTCCGGTCATGATTCGGTGGGAACCGAATTCCTCCACCAGATCGCGGACCAGGCTGGGATTGCGGATTCCGGCGGTGCTCAGGATAACACGATCCACCCCCGTCTCCAGCCAGGCTGCGGCGTCTGCCTGGGTCCGGATCCCGCCTCCCAGCTGGATCATCACCCCGGTCTCCCGTACCAGGGAGCGGATGAGGGCCACATTCTTCTCGGCCGATCCAAACGCGCCGTCCAGGTTGATGATATGCAGGGCATCCGCACCCTCCTCAATCCACCGGCGGGCGCATCCGGAAGGATCTCCGTACCAGGTGGCGTTTTCGCGCTTTCCCTGCACCAGCTGGACACAACGTCCCCCCAGAATATCTACGGCCGGGAAGATCTTCATGGTTCTCCGCTAGCGGATCATCCGCTCGATGGGGATGACCAGGATATCCCGACCCCCGGCTTTTCGCAGCCGGCTGATGAGACGATAGATGCGTTCCTCCTCAACCACTACGTGCACGGCGACCAGATCTTCTGATGAAGCGACCTCCATAACCGTCGGACCGCTCAGGCCGGGAAGGATTTTCTTGATCTCCTCCACCGCGGATCGCTGTATATTCATCATCAGGTAACACTGGCCGCGAGCCCGCACCACACTCTCCAGGGCGAGGGTGATCTCTGCGATCTTCTCCTCTTTTTCCCGCAACGAATCGGGGTTAGCGATCACTACTGTGCTCGTGTCCATAACTATTGCCAGGATGCGCAGGTGATGGGTGCGCAGCGTGGTGCCGGAACTTACCAGGTCGACGATGGCATCCGCGATTCCGAGCTCGGGAGTGGCTTCGCAGGCGCCCCCTACCGGCACCAGACTCACCGGTACCGTATGCCGGGAAAAGAATGCTTGGGTCAGAGAGGGAAATTCGGTGGCCACCCGGGCGTGGGCCAGGTCGCCGACCTCTGACGCAGGGCTCTCTTCTGGCACCGCTACCACCAAGCGGGCTTTCCCGATACGCAGATCCAGGATCTCCTCCACCCGGGAGCCCTTCTCTGCCACCATATCCCGGCCGGTAACCCCGAGGTCCGCTGCGCCGCTCTCTACGTAGGCCGGGATGTCG
>JAJRCO010000399.1 GCA_028678905.1 Methanomicrobiales archaeon | reverse complement strand
TGGTACGCTCAAACCGTCCAGCAGCTAGCCGCCATGAACCGCGAAGCCGAAGACGATTTCGCCAAAGGCAGGAAGGATGAAGCCGCCAAGCTCATCGTCGATGGCGAGCCCTTAGTCAGCCGCCTGCTGGCCGTCCCGCAGCCCACCATCGCCGCCGCCGAAGCCGCCTCCGACAGGCTCGATCTTTACGGACGCATGCTGCTTTCCAATCGCCATTACGGCGACGCGCGGCTGCTGTTCCAGCAGAACCTGTCCCGCTGGCGGCACTGGCAGCCGCAGACGCCCGAGACCACGCGTCGCATGCAGCAGGCTCAATCCGCCATCGCCGCATGCGATCGCCACATTATCGAGTGAGCCCGAAAGATTACTTCTTCAACGCTGCCTGCCAGTTCGTGACCACGATAAAGGGCGTCTGCGCACTTGCGCCCGGCCCTCCGATCGCGGCGAACAGAAACCGCGTGCCATCCGCGCTGACGTCCGGCTGGCTTATGATCTGGGGTGCCACAAATAATCGCCGGGGGACGCCCGCCTGAAACGCCTTTTCCGCGGTGACGGCCACGGCCATCTGATCGAATGACGCGCTGTTCAAGTAGTATAATTCCTTGCCGTCGGCGCGCCAAAGGGGAACTCTTCCGCCACCCTTCGACACCAGCCACTTCCCTCCGGAAGCGGACCCCCCAGCCGCGCCCGGCACGAACGGCCGGACGTAAACTTCGTCGTTTCCGGATTCGTCGGAGGAGTATGCGATCCAGCGGCCATCCGGGGAAAAGCGCGCGTCCCGTTCTATAAACTCCGTGCGCAGGAAAGGAATCGGCTTCCGTTCTCCTGCGAGAGGCAACACCCACAGATCCTGCCCCGTCTTGGGATCGAGGTTCATGTACAGCAGAAAACGCCCGTCGCGCGACCAACTGGTCGTGTACTTGTCTGCGTTCGACTTGAACAACAGGCCCTCCTCGCCGGAACCGTCGGCGAGCTTCTGATACAAGTCCATGTGACCGCCGTGGTTGGAGGCGTAAGCGATGGTCTTCCC
>JAJRCO010000066.1 GCA_028678905.1 Methanomicrobiales archaeon | reverse complement strand
CCTTCCGGTGACTCGCACACTCCCTTTGAACAGTACGAGATCAACCATCCCGTTTACCCGTTCTTGGGTGGTGTCGATGAACTGGTTCAGTGCCAGATAGAGTGGTTCATACACCAGACCCATGTAGGCGAGCTCGGACCACTTGTCATCCACCATGCGTTTGAACGCGAGTTCCTGACGGGAGAGGACGAGCTGCTCCAGGTCCCGGTGGGCAGTGAGGAGGACGGTAGCCGCGGGATGCTCGTAATTTTCACGGGCTTTCAGGCCCAGGATCCGATCCTCGATCAGGTCGTTTCTCCCCACCCCGTGACGCCCAGCAAGGTCGTTTAAGCGGGTGATCAGTTCGTACCCGGAAAGGGATACCCCATCCAATGCAATCGGAACCCCCTGGGAGAACTCGATACGGATCTGTTTGGGAGTGTCCGGAGCTTTCTCCGGGGCGGTGGTCCAGAGATAGATCTCCTCCGGTGGATGTGCCGCCGGATCCTCCATCTTTCCGCCCTCGATACTACGGCTCCAGCAGTTTTCATCCACACTCCAGGGTTTCTCTTTTGCCACCGGCACCGGAATACGATGCTCCCGGGCGTATTCAATCTCCCAATCGCGGGTCAGGTTCATCTCTCGGATTGGAGCCACCACATCGTAGCCGTGTGCGTAGATGACGAAATCGAAACGGAGCTGATCGTTCCCCTTCCCCGTGCAACCATGCGCAATCGCGCGTGCACCTTCCTTCTCTGCCACCCGAACGACCTCCTCGGCGATCAGGGGGCGAGCGAGAGCGGTGCCCATGGGGTACCCCTCATAGGATCCGTTGGCCCGGATGGCTGGAAAGACGTGACGATCGACGAACTTCTCACGGGCATCGATGGTGTAGTGGCCATCTGCCAGCCTCTTTCCTTTCTCGGTCGCCATGGCGATCTCTTCTTGACGCTGGCCTACGTCAACGACCACCGTGATGACTTCGTCATACTCATACTGTTCCCTGAGGAGAGGAATGCAGATTGAGGTGTCCAGTCCCCCGGAATATGCCAGGATAATCTTGCCTTTTCCCATTGTCAGTTGCCTCCGATATAGTGGTGAAGAGGTTCGAGGGTGATCTTCTCTTTCTTAATCACCTGGATCGCCTGGACCGCCGCCCGTGCCGCCTGGACCGTGGTGATGTACGGGATGCTATGATCTACTGCTTCCCGCATGATCTGATAGTGGTCCTGCCGGGACTGTTTATCGACCGGAGTGTTGATGATCAGCCGGATCTCCCCCTTGCGAATCATGTCGATCACATTGGGCGAGCCTTCTTGGACCTTGCGCAGCATCTGTCCTTCGATGCCGTTCATAGTCAGGAAATCGATGGTTCCCGCAGTGGAGTAGAGGATCAGCCCGAGATCGCGGAATCCCCGGGCGATAGGAGCAAATTCGTCTTTCTGGTCATCGCTTATGGAAAGGAAGATGTTCCCTACCGTGGGGATCTCGTTCTCTGCGCTGAGGGACGCTTTGTAGAACGCCCTCCCAAAGTCGTAGTCGATGCCCATCACTTCTCCGGTGCTCTTCATCTCCGGCCCCAGCACCGTATCCACTCCCACTAGCTTGTTGAAGGGAAGCACCACCTCCTTAACGGCGACATGGGTAATATTCCGCTCCTGGAACCCCAGTTCGCGGAGCTTCCGCCCGGTCATCACTTTCGCTGCGATCTTGGCCAGAGGAATACCGGTGGCCTTGCTGACAAACGGAACCGTTCTGCTCGCCCGCGGATTTGCCTCCAGGACATAGACCACATCATCCTTCACCGCATACTGGATGTTGATCAGTCCCACCACGCCCAAGCCCAGGGAGATCTCCCTTGTATAATCTTTCAGCCGATGGATAATGGAGGGGGACAGAGATTGGGAGGGGATCACACAGGCTGAATCACCACTGTGAACACCCGCCTCTTCGATGTGCTCCATAATTCCCCCGATAAGCACCTCCTCTCCGTCGCATGCGGCATCGACATCGATCTCGATCGCGTGCTGCAGGAACCGATCGATGAGGACGGGGTGCTTTCGGCTCACCCGCACCGCCTCTTTGATATACGTCTGGAGTTCGACCTCGTCATGGACGATCTCCATAGCCCTGCCTCCCAGAACATAGGAGGGACGGACCAGCACCGGATAGCCGATTTTCTGTGCAATCGCGACTGCCTCCCTCTCCGAATAGGCCGAGCTATTCTCCGGGCTGGGGATATTCCGCTCTTCCAGGAATACGCTGAACCGGTCCCGATCCTCCGCGATGTCCATCGCATCAGGAGAGGTACCCAGGATCCGCGTTTCCAGGCCCATCCGCTTGATCTCCTGAGAGAGGGGAATGGCCAGGTTGATGGAATTCTGGCCGCCGAACTGGACCATGACTCCCTGGTACCGGTCGCTGCGCAGGATGTTCAGTACATCCTCAAGCTGCATGGGATCGAAGAAGAGACGATCCGAGGTGTCGAAATCAGTGGAGACGGTCTCGGGATTGTTATTGACGATATGGACCTCAATCCCCTCTTCCCTTAGTGCCTTCACCGCGTGGACGGTACAGTAGTCGAACTCGATTCCCTGTCCGATGCGGATGGGGCCCGAACCCAGGATGAGCACCTTACGGCTGTTGCTTCCCACCACCTCCGATTCGCTCTCCCAGGTGGAGTAGAAATAGGGGGTTTGCGCCGAAAACTCCGCTGCACAGGTATCCACCATCTTGTACGAGGGGAGGCCGGTGACCTGTTCCAGATCATCGATGGTCTGACCGGTCAGCTCAGCGAGCTCCGTGTGTGAAAAACCCCACTCCTTGGCTTTCCTGATCTCGGCATCCCCTGACTGTTGAGTAAGACTCTTTTCCAGGAGGACAACATTGCGGATCTTTTCCAGGAAAAACGGATGGATGGCAGTGAGCTGGACAATCTCCTCGAGGGTTAATCCCTCTCGGAAGGCATCGAAGAGGCAACCGAACCGTTCGTCGGTAGGCCGGGAGAGGATCATGCGGATTTCGCTCGGACTGGTATGCTGGCGGAGGTCAGCATCCAGTGACCGCAAGGCCTTCTTGAAGCCCTCTTCGAGGGTGCGTCCGATGGCCATTACCTCCCCGGTGCTCTTCATGGAGGTGGTGAGTGTGCGGTCTGCGTGCTTGAATTTATCAAAAGGCCAGCGGGGTACTTTTACCACCACATAGTCCACCGCCGGTTCGAAAGAGGCCGGGGTCTTCCCGGTTACGGTATTGGTGATCTCGTCCAGCCGCAGACCGATTGCGATCTTGGCCGCTACCCGGGCGATAGGGTAGCCGGTGGCCTTTGAGGCCAGAGCTGAAGAACGGGACACCCGCGGATTCACCTCGATGACCCGGTATTCCCCCTTGAGATAGGCAAACTGGATATTGCACCCTCCCTGCACCCCCAGAGCCCGGATGATCCGGATGGCAGCGCTGCGCAGGACCTGGAACTCATCATCACGCAGGGTGAGGATGGGAGCTACCACCACGCTCTCTCCGGTGTGGATCCCCATGGGATCCACGTTCTCCATCCCGCAGACGATAATACAAGTATCGGCCGCGTCCCGCATCACCTCGAACTCGATCTCCTGCCAGCCTAGAACGCTCTCTTCAATGAGCACTTGATGGATACGGGATCTGGTCAGGCCGAGATCCACGATCCGTTTGAGATCCTCCCGGTTATAGGCGATCCCGCCACCGCTTCCCCCCAGCGTATAAGCGGGACGAACGATGGCCGGAAGGCCCACCTGTTCGATGGCCTCATCGATTTGACCCAGGTGGTGAATGATAGTGCTTTTCGGAATCGGTTCGCCGATCGATTGCATCAACTGCTTGAACTGCTCCCGATCCTCCCCGCGGTAGATCGCTTCCAGTGGCGTCCCCAGGATTTCGACATCCTTGAGTG
>JAJRCO010000202.1 GCA_028678905.1 Methanomicrobiales archaeon | reverse complement strand
TAGCGACGACAACGAGATCGACCGCATCCGGCAGATCCCGCAGGGAGGGATAGGCCTTCCTCCCCAGGATCGTCTCATGATGGGGATTGACCGGATAGAGAGTACCCGGGAAGGAGAGCAGATTTCGCATGATCACGTAACCGATTTTGTTCGGATCGGAGGAAGCCCCCACGACCGCAAGCGAGAGCGGATGGAAGAGGCGGGGAGGAGCGTCCTCCACTACGGGCGGGTTGAATTTCTGCGGGGTGGGAAGGATGAAGAACCGGGCATCAACCACGCACCCTCCTTTTTCATAGAGTAAGAGAGGGTTGATATCGAACTCCACCAGGCGTTCATCGGTAGAAAAGAGTGCGATCACCTTCTCTATGATATCGATCAGGGCGTCCTCATCCCGGGGCGGAAAATCGCGGTAGCCTTCGATCAGTCTATAACCGCGGATTCTGCGGATCATGGCCCTGATTTCCTCGCGGGTGATGGGAAGGACCCGCAATGATACATCCTTCAGGAGCTCGACCAGCGTTCCCCCCATGCCGAATGTGAGTACTCTCCCGAAAGATGGATCGATTTTGCCGCCGATCAGCAATTGCAGGCCTTCCGGCATTTCTTTTTCAATGATAAGACCAGTGATGCGCCCGGAAGGAAGGGCAGCCCGAATCCGGGTAACGATGGTGTCGAACGCCTGTTCTGCTTCTTCCGGGGTCCGGATCCCGGTTATCACACCTCCCACATCACTCTTGTGAGAGACATCCGGAGAGACGATCTTCATGACCACCGGGAAGCCGATTTTTTCCGCCTCTCTTCTCGCATCGTCCCGGTCCTGAACGATGATGTGATCGGGGACCGGTATATGGTAGCGTCGCAGAAGCGAATATCCCTCCGCCTCGGTCAACAGAACCTTCTCATCCGCCATAGTGCTTCCAGACCTATGGATTGACCTTCTTTCTCATATATCATTTGGATACAGTAAGACGCTCAATCAGCTGCCTAGTGCCAGTTACCGGAGGCAGACACCGGTGATCCATGCAGATATATGCTTTGGCTTTTCCTTCTGGCGGTGGGTAGGCCTGGATGAATGGCACAAGATCCCCCAGCGGTACGGTCGATCCCGCTTCCGGCATCAGGTGGACAGTCAGGCGGGGAAAAAAGGTCGTGGCAAGAATCCGGATCATTTCCTGGGTATCGGTAGAGGCAGGATTGCCGGCGATCACTACCTGTTGGGAGGGGCCGAGAGAATAATCGGCAGCGATCAGCAGAAAGGTATATTCCTGAGGAGCAGCGTTGACGACGCCGGAGAATGCCCTCCAGTCGCCCCGTCCTCGCTCCTCGAATTCACCTTTTCCGGTCAGGGGAGCAAGGCGGAGCCAGTTATAAATAGCGATGGAATTAGCCGAAGGTAGAGCGCCATCGAAGGCTTCTTTCTTGCGCACCAGCAGTGATTCGCCATCAGAGGGTGTGAAAAAATATCCCCCGTTAATCGGATCCCGGTACCATTCCGCCAGCCGGAGCATCAGCCCGGTCGCCGTATCGAGGTACAGTAGGTCAAAGGTGGTTTCATAGAGCTCGATTGCTCCCCAGGCCATGGCCGCATAATCGGCAGAGAAGGCGTCGATGTATCGTTCTTCAGTGCGATAGACATGATTGAGTCGCCCGGAAGCTCTCTGCATGGTGCCCAGGATCGTCGCCGCCGCTCTCTGGGCGGCTCGGGTGTACTCCGGCTCGTCAAGCACCCGGCCTCCGAAGGCCAGGGCAGCGATCATGAGGCCGTTCCAGTCTGCCAGGATCTTGGTGTCTCTGCGGGGACGCACCCGGGTGGAACGGATTCGTTCGAGAATTTTCCGCACATGCTCCGTCTTCCGGTGCAGTTCCTCGATCGATATCCTGGCTTCCCGGGCGATATCTTCCTCTGGTCTCTGCAGGTGCAGGATGTTTGCCCGTACAGGTACGCCATGCACGGGAAGAGGAATATTTCCCTCCTTCTTCAGGTTATACGTCTGGGAAAAGATCGCGAGATCATCGGGTTCAAGCGCCTCTTCCAGCTCTCTCCAGGTCCAGACATAGTATTTCCCTTCCACCCCTTCGCTGTCTGCATCCTCTCCCGCGTAAAATCCACCGTTTTCTACACGGAGATCCCGAAGCACATAGGTAAAGATCTCCCGGGCGACCCGGGCGTAACGGGGATCTCCGGTCACCTGGTGTGCTTCCAGGTAGGCAATAGCGAGAAGTGCCTGATCGTAAAGCATCTTTTCGAAGTGAGGGACGATCCATTGTCGATCGACCGCATAACGGTGGAATCCATAACCTATGTGATCGAAAATCCCTCCCTTCCGCAACTCCTGCAGGGTCTTTTCCACCATCTCCAGAGCGTGGGGATCTCTAATGCGGTACCAGATGCGCAGCAGGAACAGCAGTTGATGAGGAGAGGGAAATTTTGGAGATACTCCAAATCCCCCGTTCTGAGGATCAAATTCACGATCCAGGGCACGATATGCCCTATCCAGAAGATGCGGTGACGGGTTGGCGGAAGGAACAGATTGCTCTTCCGTCTGCATCGCTCCAATCAGATCTGCGGTAAATTTTTCGATATCTTCCCTTCCGGTCTTCCAAGCTTCTGTTAGCCGGGGGAGAAGATCGAGAAGACCGGGCATCCCTCCTTCGGTATGGCGCGGAAGGTACGTCGCGGCAAAAAACGGTTTCCGGTTCGGGGTCATCACGATGGTGAGGGGCCAACCTCCCTGACCGGTCATTGCCTGACAGACCGCCATGTACACCTGATCGATATCAGGGCGCTCTTCGCGGTCCACTTTGATGCTGATGAAACCGGCATTCAGGAGTCCGGCCACCTCGGCATCCTCAAATGATTCATGCGCCATCACGTGGCACCAGTGGCACGTGGAATATCCAATGGACAGGAAAATGGGCTTGTCTTCCCGGGCTGCCCGCTCGAACGCCTCAGGTATCCAGGGATACCAGTCAACCGGGTTGTGGGCATGCTGAAGAAGATAGGGACTCTGCTCACGAATAAGTCGATTTACCGGAGGCGGCGGTTCGCTCATATGAGCCCATTCCTGCCCGGGTCATGGGTACAACAGATGAAAAATAGTGGAGGGAATGTGTTCATCTGAACACGACAGTGGTGTCAACCACTTTATAACTAACCGCGTTGATAGTGACGGTGACCTCCACGCGGTTCACTCCGGAAGTCCCTTTTATCGAGAACGTATATCCCACCGGGATTTGGCCTTCTTCATTGGTCACCGATCGGATGATCGTTCCCGTTGAAGTGATTACACGCACATCGATTCGCTGAAGAAGGATCTGCGATTTTCCGCCATTGTAACGAATGTTGATGGTCCGGATGGGATCATCCTGGTAAATTCCAATGCTCGTGTCGAAGCCTGCCGGAACAGTGACGGTCGGTCCGGGGGTAAGAGAAGGGACACCGATGGTAGTTGGTACGGTGGTGATTGGGGCTGTGGTCGTTGTAGGTGGAGCGGTGGTGGAAGTGGGAGTGGGGGTGATGGGGGCGGTGGGGACAGAGCAACCGGTACAGAGCAGCAATCCTATGATTAGACTGCTGATCAGAAAGGGCATGAACGGTTTCATAGCAGTACAGGTATGAATGGGGCATTATTTGAAATTTCCTACACCAAAATAGCACAGATTTATTCTCATTTTCCGTAAAAGACATATAATCATCTTTTACAGATACCCACCCCCGAACAGAGAGGGATAGATGGAAAAAAAGATGACCCTGATTCAAGGTGCTCGGTCTCTTGACAAGTTCGGATTCCGTTAACGTCCTCCTAGTATCTCTAAAAGACTCTTCCACCGGAGCCCTGACATCTTCAGGACTCAAGCAAAAAAACTCAAATCACCTGCACCTTTTCGGCGTCGTCGTAGTTTCAAAGAAAATCCGATCACCACTTTTTTATACCGTTCGTTATTTCCGGAATCGGTGGGCATATCCCGCAACACATCGTTGTACTCTATGATGGAAAAAGCTCTACCGGGGGTGGCGGGGGGAGATGTCGCCCGGATACGCAGCGAATACAGGATCCGGGGACTTACTCCGCAGGTGATTTCGCATTTTCGAGATGTTGTCTGTTCCCACTACTGGAGTCAGGGAAGGGATCTTCCTTGGAGAAAGACCAATGATCCATACCATATTCTGGTTTCGGAATTCATGCTCCAGCAGACCCGTGTGGAGAGAGTGCAGCACTACTACCCGCGGTTTCTGGAACGATTTCCGGATTTTTCGGCCCTCGCCTCGGCAACACTCTCTGAAGTGCTGCAGGAGTGGAAGGGACTTGGCTACAACCGCCGTGCGCTTGCTCTTCGGGATACCGCCCGAAGAGTCTGCGGCGGTTACGATGGTATCCTTCCCTCTGAGGAACCGATTCTCCGTTCTCTCCCTGGTATCGGCAGAGCCACCGCAGCGGCAATATGCGCCTTTGCCTTCAACCAGCCGGCAATGCTCCTTGAAACCAACATCCGGACCGTGTTCATATACTGTTTTTTCTGGGACCGGCAGGGAGTGAAAGACAGCGATATCCTTCCCCTACTGAAGGATACTATTCCTCTACGTTCGGCTCGGGAGTGGTACTACGCCCTCATGGATTACGGCGTATCAGTGAAAAAACGGGAAGGAAATCTAACCCGCCAGACCCATTCCTACCGCTCTCAGCCCCGGTTCGTGGATTCTGACCGCCAGATCCGAGGAAGAATACTAACGCAGCTGATGCTGCATTCCCGTCAGAGAGAAGAAGAAATACAGGAAGGACTGGGCATCCCTACTCTCCGCATCCATAGGCTCCTCACTACACTGAAGAGGGAGGGATTTCTTCGCCGGGAGGGGGAATCGTGGTTACTTATGCACTGAGATATTTTTTGAGGTGGGTGAAAGAAACCCGCCCCAGCGGCACGAGATGACCGTTTACGAGAACGATCGGCACCGGGGGATGATGCTCTTCGATAAGGGAACGAATTTCTTCCGGAATTCCGTCATCCAGCAGGACCACACGGAAAGCGACGCGGTCTCCATACTCCTTCACCAAGATCTTTGCCAGAGCTGCACAGGCTTCCTGAAATCCCCCATCCGGGTGACATGCAGCTAGACCACAGGTGCGGGTGTCATCACAGGGAAAAGGGCCGCATTCGGTATCTGCATACCCAAAAATGGCGATTTCCACGGTTTTATTCATACACACTCATAGGTGTGGAGACTCATAGCGGTGACGATAGTTACAACTATATCAAAGGGTTTTCTTCGGAGAGACAGGGAACCCGTTGATGTGAGAAGTTCATATCGGATATTTAACAGTCCGTTTTATGATCAATCCATAAATAATCGAATTTAGGTAAATTCAAACCCAATATCCGTGTATTCCATACCTTTATTACCCTATACAGGCATAATTTTTTAACTGAGTAATTGACCCGGGAGGTGATGGTCATCTTTGATTTTTTAAAAAATAAGGAATTTGCAAAATTCATGAAAGAAGGGGACACCCTCGCAGAATATGGGAAATACGAGGAAGCAATTCAGAGTTATCGCAAAGCGATACAGGTGGATCCGGAGAATATCGAACCCTGGTTCAAAGAGGGACTCCTCCATAAGGAGAAAGAGCGATGCGAGGATGCCATCGCCTCTTTCGACAAGGTACTGGAACTGGATCCCAAACATGTCCAGGCTATATTCCAAAAGGGGATGGTCCTGGGGAACTGCGGCCGGGTGGAGGAAGCCATTCAGTGTCTAGACAGGGTTCTCGAGCTGGACCCGAAATACGCCATGACCGTGTGGTACCAGAAAGGAGTCCATCTGGGTAAACTGGGTAAGGTCGACGAGGCGATTCAGACCTATGATATGATTCTGAAAAAAGACCCCAAGTTCGCCCTGGCCTGGTATAGTAAAGGTCTCCTGCTGGAGTACATGGGAAAGAACGATGAAGCGATCACTTCCTTTGACCGGGCACTGGAGATCTACCCGAAAAGTGCCGACCTGTGGTATCATAAAGGACTCAACCTGGCCCGATTGAAGAAATACCGCGAAGGTATCACCGCATTCAATATGGCTCTGAAGATCGACCGGCGGCACACCAACGCGGCCATCCAGAAAGGACTGGCGTTTGAGGAGCTGGGAGAGCTGGAGAACGCACTTGCGGCCTATGACAGTGTGCTCAAGATCGACCAGGAGAACGCCAAAGCATGGTATCACCGAGGGATCGCGTTGCAGCACCTTAAAAAACCGGACGAGGCTCTGGCAAGTTTTGACCGCTCCATCGAGCTGGTACCCAAGAATCCATCCCTGTTGATCACCAAGGGAATTCTGCTCGCCTCGCTGGACCGCCGAACCGAAGCCCTGAGATATCTGGATTTGGCACTGGATGTCGAATTCATGCCGGAAGTAAAAAAATTCCGGGACGCGATCGCCGCAGAAAAATCAGAGTAACCGCTTTTCTCTGCATCTGCGGGTGCTCACGTTATTACCGATTTTTCGCGAAAACACTACGTTAATAAGTACACTCACGCACTTAGTATGGTAACCGATGAAGGCAGTTCTGGGATTTGAAGACAACGATTTTATTACCGGTGAAGGTTTCGGAGTATCGGGTTCATGTGCAGGAGAATTGGTCTTTACTACCCAGATGACCGGATACATGGAAGCACTCACCGACCCGAGCTATCACGGTCAGATCCTCCTCTTCACTTATCCGCTCCTGGGTAATTACGGAGTGGATTTCCACAATTTCCAGAGCAGCCGTGTCTGGGCACGCGGGTGCGTGGTGCGCGAATTGTGCCAGGCACCGGCAGCCATACCTCTGCTGGGAGATTATTTCCGGGAGGAGCGGCTGCACGGGATCACCGGTGTGGACACTCGTAAGCTGACCATCAAAATCCGAGAAAAAGGAACGATCAGAGCCGCCCTTCTCGTGGGAGAAGCAAACCCTGACGTGGCCATCGAGATGGCGCAGCAAGTTCCCCCAATCTCGTCACAGACCGATCTCATCCCGCAGGTCTCCTGTAAAACCCCGTATCACCTGCCTGGGAGGGGTAAGCGCATCGCTGTGATTGATCTCGGAATCAAAAAGAATATGCTGATCAGCCTCCGCAACCGGGATGCGGATCTCTTTATCTACCCGTGCAACGCCACCCACCGGGAGATCCAGGCCTGTGAGCCTCAGGCACTCCTCATCAGTAACGGCCCGGGGGATCCGGAAACGGCAAAGGACGCGATCAGAACTGTACAAGAGTTTATTGGGGAGATCCCGATCTTTGGCATCTGTATGGGGAACCAGATCACCGCCCTCGCACTGGGAGGGAGGACCTATAAGATGAAATTCGGCCACCGGGGCACGAACCAACCGATCCGGTTCATCGAAGGTGCGATTTTCATAACCACCCAGAACCACGGATTTGCGGTAGACGGAGATACCCTTCCTGAGGACTGCACGGTGTCCTATACCAATGCCAACGACGGCACGGTGGAAGGATTCATGAGCAGCGATCTGGACATCTCCTGCGTTCAGTTCCATCCCGAAGCGCACGGTGGACCCAGAGACACTGAGATCCATTATTTCGACATGATCTTCCGGAGGATTCCCTGATGCCCCGGAAGCCATATCTGAAAAAGGTCCTGCTGATCGGCTCTGGTCCCATCGTGATCGGCCAGGCCGCCGAGTTTGATTTCTCCGGATCCCAGGCCTGCCGAGCCCTCCGCGAAGAGGGGGTTAAGGTGGTCCTCGTGAACTCAAATCCAGCCACCATTCAGACCGATCCGGAGATGGCGGATGTGATCTATATCGAACCGCTGAAGGCGGATCTCATCGCCCGAATCATCGAGAAAGAGCGTCCTGATGGGATACTCTCTGGCATGGGTGGTCAGACCGGGCTGAACATGACCGCTGAGCTTGCAGAAATGGGTGCACTCAAGGATGTCGAAATCCTGGGGACGCCACTGGAAGCGATCTACCGCGGGGAGGATCGGGAGCAGTTCAAGCAGTTGATGCAATCGATCGGCGAACCGATTCCGAAAAGCACTATCAT
>JAJRCO010000153.1 GCA_028678905.1 Methanomicrobiales archaeon | reverse complement strand
TGAGGATCCTTTTCAGAAAAGCTGACGGAAAAATAACGGCCTCCGTCGTTCAGGAGGTGAGACACATTCTGTACATATTTTTGCCGGTCTTCAGGGAAGATATGGTGCAGTACTTCCCAATCATAGGCAAAGTCAAATTTCTCCGTGACTTCGTGCATTTCATCGAGCAGATTGGCGACAATAAACTCGCAAGAAACTCCCTTTTTTCGGGCACGATCCCGTGCAAGTTGTATCGCGGTAGGTGAACTGTCGACGCCGGTCACCTCGAATCCAACACCGGCAAAATATATCGCATACGTGCCAGCACCACAACCCAGATCGATGGCCTTACAGGGCTGCACGGTTCCATTGGTAACCAATTCGACCAGTGCAGTGGGAGGCGTCTCCGCATGCCAGGGAATCTTATCCAGTGGTACATCCTGGTATATTTTATCCATATCGACATATTTCACAAAGGTCACCTATGAAAAGCATTATTACTTGATGTACTTTCAATTTTTTGCATATCACTGGAGGGACTCTTCCAGATAAACTGATAGAGAATTGATATTTCTTGGTTTTTTTTTCGGCGGAAACGTTTTATTACTTGAAGACCAGTCATCATGTGAGGATCCAGAACCGCCAGAAGAAGTCTGGCAGGAAGATCATGGCAAAATGTCGAGGTTGAATGTGATGAAGATCGCCCGCACCTTCGTCCCCTTCTGTATCGCTCTGTTTATCCTGTGTATCTGTTTTTCAGGCCTTGCGGCAGGCAAAAACCCGCATATCACTCCGGAACCCACAGAACCCCCAACTCCAGAACCCACGGAAGTACCTACGGAGACACCTACTCCTGAACCAACGGTCGCTCCCACAGAGACTCCCACACCTGAACCTACCGTTCTCCCGACAGATACCCCTACGCCTGAGCCCACGGTTATTCCTACGGAGTCACCGACGCCAACCATTACCCCCGAGCCAACCGAAAGTCCGGTGGGGACTCCCACGCCTAACATTACTCCAGAGCCTACCACGACCTCTCCGACTCTGGCTCCCCTATCCAGTCAAGGCGGCGGAAGCGGGGGAGGAAGCGGAGGAGGTTCCTTCTTCTTCCCTAGCGAGGAAGCGTCACTACCCGCCGACTGGTATCCCTGCGAGATGAAAGGGGCAGCAACCACCTCTGTAGGAGACAGACAGCAGCTCACCCTGAACCTGGGTTCTGCCGGGGATGCCATCGATCTCTACAGCGACCACATTGTCTTCAAGAACAGAGGAATACAGGTGATCCTGGAGACCGAGGAAACCCTCAGTCCGGTCAATAACACGGTGGAGGGTACAGTCCGGAAGGCCTCGATTAAAACCGACCCGATCATCGGCGAGAACAAAGAAATCGGTGGAAAATTTATAGTACTGATCGAAGCCGA
This sequence comes from Methanomicrobiales archaeon, assembly GCA_028678905.1. Lineage (GTDB taxonomy): Archaea > Halobacteriota > Methanomicrobia > Methanomicrobiales > JACTUA01 > JAJRCM01. Next base: position 2,097 of record JAJRCO010000153.1, on the reverse strand, counting down.
ATACGCAGAAGCACCTCGGCCCGGTTCCGGCATCCGGGTGACTCTCGCCAAGGCGCCTGCCGATGACCTGCTGAAAGAGTTCCAGGATGGGGCCCTTGAGCAGGGATTCTCACTCCGGCGTTTTGCCTACACTATGAATGTCCGTACCATGAACCTGAGTCCTTCCACCGGAGCGACAATCACCATGAGCGTTTCCCCGGAATGGGTGACCACTTCCGGGAGAAATACCATCAGAATTATGCGGGTCGCCGATGATGGAACCACCGAGATCCTGAAGACGGTCCCCAATGGCTACGACCAGTATGGGAATCCTCTCTTTGTCGCCGAATCACCGCATGGTTTCTCTACCTTTGGGCTCATTTCGGCGATACAGGTCTCTGAACCTCTTTCTGTTGCGGAGACACCTGTTCCGGTAAGCACCTCTGCAAAGACTCCGTCTAGCACTCTTCCACTTCTCCTTCCGATCGGCCCACCGGCCGCAGCGCTGCCGGTACCCTGGTTCATCGCTCCCGGCCTGGCGGTGGTGTTGATCGGAGAGGGGGTCGCACACTTATACCTAATCTCCCGATTAAGAAAGAACGAATAACTATTTTTTTTTTCAACGCAGAATCACTATCCGGCCTATTTTCAGAGACTGATGCGTGTGCGGCGTTCGTGGGACTCTCCGATCTGAATGGTGCCATCGGTGGTTTTCTACGAAGGGATCGTTTATATACTCCTGCATCGGGTACCGGATGAGGAGGCAAAAAGCGATGCCAATCTGTTACGTGTTTCATTCCGAGACGGGGCACACCCGCAGGTTGATCGACCGGTGTGCGGCTGCAGCAGGAGGAGACAAGATCGAGATCAAGGACCTGGAAAATTACGGTCGTATCACTAAGTTTCTCCGCGGAGGAAAGCGGGCACGCCAGGGACTTCTGGATCCCATCGATCCTGCAGAGGTCGATGTGACGAATTACAGTACTGTGGTGATTGGTTCCCCGGTCTGGGCCGGGATGCCGACCCCTGCGGTCAATGCTGCCATAAAAGCCCTCAAAGGTGCCGAAGACAAGAAAGCCATCATTGTGGTGTCCTGTGGAGGGAACCCCGGCCAGAGCCTGGAGGTCATGCAAAAAGCGGTGGAAGAGAAGAAGATGATCGTCACCGGATCGATGGCGTTTACGGTGCGGGATCTGCGGGATGAGGAGAGAGTGAACAGCCTGATCGATCTGGTGAAAAGAACGAACGGTCCAGAAAAGTAAAAGAGATACCCGTATTGATAACCGGGTACTTTCTTCCCGGAATTAGATTATGATGAGTGATTCAAAAAACTCTTTGCTGCTCTAGGAGCATCCGAAAAATAAACTCCTGTGAACAGATGAAGAGAATTCGCCAGTGATGGTTACCAGTCAACTTTGTTTGGAGTGGGAACAATTTCTAACCGGGTAAGGAAGACGATATACAGAAAGAGTGGGATTGAAATATTTATTTCATTGTTAGATATTCCGGTCGATCATTTCCGATTTGGGTATAAAAGCCAAAATTCATTTGAATGGTTTAATATCCCTAAAGAATAGGAGAGGATCTTACCCTTAGATAATTGGTTCTCTATTCTAATGTCCTCCGGAATGTCACAATTCCCAGGGTGATGGTGATCGCGGAGAAGATGAGCAGGGCGATGAGATCGCCACCGATGACCGACAGCCCCTGCCCGCGGAGGATGATGCTGCGGAGGGCGTGTACCGTATAGTACTCAGGGTTGATAACCGTGATCCAGCGCAGCCATGACGGCATACCAATCACCGGATAGAAGGCCCCGCTCGTCATGAAGAAGATCAGGTTCATGAAGGCAACCACGGACATGAACTCCTGCTGAGTGGAGAACCGGGAGGCGAAGGAGACCACCAGGCTGGTGATTCCGATGCTCGCGATGAACAGCACTACCAGGACGAGCAGGAAGTCCTCGGCGCTCTGGATGATGACACCCGTGATCATGATGTCGATAATAAAGATGATGAAGCCCGCCAGGAAACCCCGCACCGTGGTGCTCCCGATGATGCCGGTGATGATGCTCGCCCTTTTGACCGGGGTGACCAGGTACCCTTCGTGAATCCCTGC
>JAJRCO010000379.1 GCA_028678905.1 Methanomicrobiales archaeon | reverse complement strand
TATTGGAAGATCGACTCTCGTCGATTCAACCATCCTCGCTATCAGATTCGAACCTCTCGCAGCCGTAGTAATCTATTCTTTTCCTTAAAATCAGATATTTCCGTGGTTGGTAAAGGAATTGCAGACGTTCATATGAAGCACTATCAAACAGTGTTTTCACTAAAAAACATCATGCCTATGGCATTCTCCTGCCGAACTTACTTTTATATACGAGAACTGTTCAAGACGTGGTCGTACCTGACATCCGATTCTCATCCTTGGAACCGGTGCAGTGTAGATGTGACGAGGTTCAGCCCGATGAACAAGCCACCAGTTATGAGGCAAAACAGATGACGAAAGTAGTTGAGATTTCTCCCACCACGAGGCATGAGGGACATTCCAAACTCGTGCTCATGGTGGACGAGGAGGGTATCATTGAGCGGGGTGACTGGCTCTCCATCACTTCAGTGCGTGGTCTGGAGAAGGTCGCGTACGGCAAATCGATGGAGCAGGTGCCAAAAATTGTCTCCCGCGTGTGCGGTATCTGCCCCGTTGCACACACACTGGCAGCAACAGAAGCAATTGAGGCTTCCATAGGCTGTGAAATTCCCAGGGATGCGCATGTACTTCGTGTCATCCTCCAGTGTGCGAACCGTCTGCACAGCCATGCCCTGCACAACATCCTTACCCTGCCGGACATGTATCTGCCCGGCACCGACAAGAAGATCAATCCCTTCTCTCCCGAAGAACCGGTTCGGAGCGTGGCAAAGCGAATCCAGAAGCTCCGTGAAATCGGCCAGACCATCTGCGAAATTGCCGGCGGTCAGTCCATTCATCCCAACAACCCCCGTGTGGGCGGGATGTACATGAATGTGAGTCCGCGGGCAAAAACCAAGATGTATGATCTGACCAAGGAAGCGATTCCACTGGCTAAAGCACAGATGGATTTCATGATCGCAGTCCTCCGGAACTACCAGAAGCGCGAATGGGCGGAGGTGGGGGGAAAACAGGTCCCAATCCCAAAGACACTCGGCTATCATAATCAGGGGTACATGGCCACGGAGCCGGTCTATGGAACTACTAGTCTTGCGGAACATCCGACCTGGGATGCCGAACGATTCACCGAAGTGCGGCCCTGGGACTGGTACATGAGCGAGGTGGAGATCGATCTGGCCGATGAGTCCTATCCGGTTGGAGGAACCACACCAGTGGGGAGGAAAGCAAATCCCCGTATCGAAGCCTGTAACGGGGTCCCCCTCTACGATGGTCAGCCGGTGGAAGTGGGCCCACGGGCACGCCTGAGCAGGTTCAAGGGATTCGATGAAAAGGGCACCATCGGCCAGCAGGTCGCCCGGCAGATGGAGTTCATGGACGACGTGTATGCCATGCTCTCCCACATCGACCTGTTAAACACCTCGGGAAAAGTGCTCGCAGACGAAATCCCCCGTGGTGATGGAACCTGCCTCGCCTGGGCGACAAACGAAGCCCCCCGGGGGACGGATATTCACTTTGCCCGTGTACGGGATGGCAAGGTTCACGACTATTCCATGCTGGTTCCGACTACCTGGAATTTCCCGACCTGCAGTCAGGCGCTCGCTGGAGCCCCCTGGCAGCTTGCAGAAGTGGTCATCCGTGGCTACGACCCGTGTGTCTCCTGTGCTACTCACATGATCGTGATCGATGACGACAAGAAAATTCTTGCCCGGAAGTTGATCCAGTGATTCTGATGAGGGGTCATGCAAAGGATATCCAGTGTATTCAGGAAGCAGGAAGCAGAAAAGCCTGCGAAGAAGGATGTTGTCGAGAGAAAAGCCGAAGCCGGCATGAAGGAGGAAAAACCTGTGGCTGAAAAGATACGGGCGGGTCATGTTCACGAGAGCGGATGTACCGGATGTCTCGTTGCACTCGCCGACAATTATGAGGGAATTCTGAAAATCCTCGACCGCTACGTAGACTGGGTCTATGACCTGACTCTTGCGGATACCCGCCACATTCCCAAAATGGATGTAGCATTGATTGAGGGATCCGTCTGTCTTCAGGACAAGATCGCAGTCGAGGAGGTAAAAAAAGCACGCCAGAACTCCACAATCGTCGTGGCCATTGGTGCGTGCGCCTGTACCGGGAATATCAATCGCTTTGACCGGGGCGGACAGGCAAACCAGCCCCAGCACGAATCGTTTGTTCCCCTCACCGACCTCATCGATGTGGACGTATTCGTTCCCTGTTGCCCACCTACACCAGAACAGCTGCGAAATACGGTGATCATGGCCTATCTCCTGCTTAAGGGAAACGATGAACAGAAGAAGCTTGCGGGAAGATATCTGCAGCCATTGATGAATCTGGCCAAATCTCCGTTCTATTCAAAGGCGTCCTATAACACGCTCATGCAGGAAGTGATAAACCAGGGGCTGTGCATGGGCTGTGGGAGCTGTGCGGCTGCCTGCCCGGTGCGGGCGATCACGATGGAGTATGGGAAACCCCAGGGCGAAAGGGATCTCTGTATCAACTGTGGTGCCTGCTTCGCTCAGTGTCCGAGAGGATTTTTCGATCACGGGCTGGAAGAACAGTACGAGGGGATCACGGAACTGATTCAAGAGGTCCTGAAGTGAGGTGAGAAAAATGGTTCTTGGTAATTACAAAACGGTT
>JAJRCO010000267.1 GCA_028678905.1 Methanomicrobiales archaeon | reverse complement strand
CCTTTTTGGCGGATAACCATCTTTCCTATAGAAGATCTTAAGTATCACGGGATAATAATGGTCATTGTTTGACAACTTTAACCTTTTTATGATGCTTTTTTCAAATTTAAGGAATCCGCACAAGTATTTTTTGTACTTTGGTGAAGAATTATTTTAAAGGATAATAAGGATAAAATCCCGTAGATTCATCCCGACCGGGTGGTTAAAGCATATTTCTTTTTAGCACGACTTTCCTCTCATCACACCTAGAAGTAGATATTTTTACGGCTCAGTAACCACCCGGGACCCAGAACGCGTGTCCCTCACTTACAGCATCGACAGTAGCTGGCGGAACCGAGCTGAATTCCTGCACGGCCGTGAGGAAATCGTGGCATTCCTCCGCCGCAAGTGGACAAAAGAATTCGACTATCGCCTGATCAAGGAGATTTGGGCCTTCCACGAGGATCGGTTCGCAGTGCGGTTCGCCTACGAGTGGCACGACGACTCTGGTAACTGGTACCGCTCCTACGGGAACGAGAACTGGGAATTCGATCCCCGAGGACTAATGCGCGGGCCCCTCGCGAGCATCAACGATCTTATATCAAGGAATCGGAACGCATGTATCACTGGCTCTCGGACGGCGTCCCGATGATCATCCGGGACTGTCAGACCTGGGGCTCTGATTCTATCAAATTTAACGAGATTTTTCGTCATCGCACTGGTACCATTTCACTGCAATATCGGCAAGGGGGCAATTGTACGGAAATCTTCATCAGCGGTGATCGTTTCAGCGTGATGCTCCCTCGCCTCTGTGAAGATCTGATGAAAAAAGCGCTCTTCCTGTTTTGACCGCAAGCGCTGAAGACCGGCCAGAATCCCGAGTAAGACACCCCGGTTATGGAGACAGGATCATTATCGGCTACGAACCGTACCAGGGAGGGATTGAGGATGTGTCCTTCGGGAGCTCGTCAAGGACAGGAGAACCAGCAAGCAGACCGGTATAGTGGCGGATGTCGCAGGTTTACCCGTCAGAATGCGGTCAAATGGATATCGCTGACACTTTGGTTCTCCTTTTTTCGTTCCAGCAGTGCGTGATAGGTTTCGGGTTGGATGGTGATTGTTTTTATGTATATTTTATATATTCATGGATTAACATCCGACGATATTATTAATCTTGCTTCCCGCAAAGCGTCGTAGGATAGAGTGTGTTCTTAACAACCTGTGCCCAGAGCCTTAACTAAGATTTGATATGAAGGAAGTGTTTTTCCGACTATGGCATCGCGAATGGTATCATAATCCGAGCTCGACTCGAAAATTGCCCCGTTACTCTTTCGGAGCTCCTGTCCCCCAAAGTATAAAACTATCAAGCTTCCTTACAGAAAGCCGAGGAAACACATGAAAAACCTGGTGCGGGTGCTACTGATCGAGGATGATCCGGTCTTTGTGCGGATCATGCAGGAGACGTTTCGGGAGATACCCAACCACCCGTTCTCCTTATTGTACGCGGACCGGCTCGCTACTGGTCTGGAGATCCTCACCAGAGAGCAGGTGGATATCGTCCTCCTTGATCTGATGCTTCCCGACAGCATGATGCTCGATACGCTGCGCAGGGTGGTGGAGCATTCTCCGCAGGTGCCGATCGTCGTGCTTACCACCCTGCAGGATGAACAGACCGGTTTATCCGCGGTGCAGATGGGCGCTCAGGACTATCTCTACAAGGGAGATCTGACCGGCGCTCTGCTCTTCCGCTCCTTACGCTACGCACGGGAGCGCAAGCAAGTGGAAGAGTCCCTGAAGCAGATCAACCGGAACCTCCATCTCATGAACAGCATCACCCGGCACGACGTGCTCAACCAGCTCACGGTCATCATCGGGTACCTGCACCTCATGGAGGAAGACGAATCCTGCCGGTCCTGCCGGGGTTATCTGGAGAAGGTCGAGAAAGCCTCCACCGCGATCCAGGGTCAGATCGAATTCACCCGAGAGTACCAGAACATCGGAGCCCGGTCGATCCGGTGGCAGAATGTCCAGGAGGCAATCTATCGGGCGGTCCAGCTCTATCCACGGGATCTTGGCGCGATCTCTTTCTCCATCGAAGGGGAGGATATCGAGATCTACGCGGATCCCATGCTGGAGAAAGTCTTCTATAACCTCCTGGATAACTCCCTGCGGCACGGAGGCCGGGTGACCAAGATCCGGGTATCCTGGTATGAGCGTGATGACAGCATGGTGCTGATCTGGGAAGATAACGGCATCGGCATCCCCGGAGAGATGAAGAACAAGATCTTCCGGCTGGGTGTCGGCACGAACAAGGGTCTCGGGCTCTTCCTTATCCGCAGCATCCTCGGGATCACGAACATGGAGATCCGGGAGACCGGTGCACCAGGAGAGGGCGCCCGGTTTGAGATCCAGATCCCCCGAGGATACTTCAGAAAATCCAAAACGGAAGGGGGGGAGTGAGAGAGTTCTGGTGCCTCCCAAGTGCGGTGAATGTACTACTCGTAACGTAGTACAATTTTTTCGCCCACAGAACTATACCGGTGACCTGTTCCACCGTTTGGCGTGAGGACTAACTATGATCTATTGGCCATTTTCCGATCATTTTCATTTTTTTTCAGGTGCACTTATCACGAAACGGGTACTTGCGGGTTGATGAGGAGACTGAGATCTATCGTGGTCATCTAAATAATATCAGGAGCGTCGGTCTGTTGAGTAGTACCCTACAGTGAAATCGTGCAGGTATTAATGACCGCCAGCTGATCGTCCTACAGCTGGAAGGTTATGGAACTATTGTCCGCAGTGACCAGCGTTGCCCCATATCCTCCCTCGTACCGAAAACTCGCTTCCCGGACCGGATCCCCGAACTGGTAGAGGCTCGCTCCCCCGATTCCGTTCCCGAAGTAGGGGAGCCTGTCAATAAACAGCCCGTTCGTAGCCGTGGTCGTGCCCGGAGAGGATCGTGGTGGCGCTCCATTCCTGGAATGGCCATTGCATAGCCTTCGTCGCTCCGTGGCCTCTGCTGAAGGAATACAGAGGGCGATGGAAATACACAATCTTTCAGGTCTCGTTCGCGGCCGCGAGCGATTCCAGGAGCCACTCCGCCTGGACCGAGGTGCTGGTTATCCCGTCCGGCTCGCCGGGTTCGTTGTCCAGGGATTAGAAGTGCACGGGACCCCAGGCGAAATCATAATACCGTTCGTTGTCGGGTAGGGTGAAATAGTCCAGGTAGGGGCGATGCTTCCCGATCCTCCGTCGTGGTTTCCCAGAGTGGGATAGAGGCGGTTGATCTCTGCCCTATCCCCGTACCTACCCTAGTAGGGGGAGATGATATCGTGACAGTATTTTACGACCTTTTGGTCGATGGTGCTGGCGGAGCCACTCAGATAGTTGTTGTCGCCCACCGTGAAGATTAAGTCGGGATTGAGGCGGTGGACCATGGCCGCGACATCCGCCTCTCCCGGACCATCCCATCCGTAGTTTCCGATGACCGCGAAACGCACTGATGCGTTCGAGGGTAGCGGATGAATCGCGGGTGGAGGGAGCGTCTGTCTGGCAGGCGAGGAGAGTCCCGCTGCCAGCATCGCGATGACCACGAACAGTGAAATCCAACAGCTGGTGCGAGAGCATCCCAGCGCCACCCCAGTCTTATCACGGCACTCCGATACTTCCAGACAATCAGACCAAGGACAAAGAACGATTCCTACTGCCAGGAGAGTATGAGACCAGATCCTTCCATTGTTGATAGTAGCGCTGAACACCACATACCCGGCGGCTTATCGAGCAGGTCCGGTAGCACTGCCCCGACAGCACAGGGGATCACCCATCGGTAGTCTCGAAACAGATCCCCGATCAGGAGGCCGGTGAGGAAACCGATGAGGAGATAGAAGAAAAAGAACATGCTCATCAACTAGAGATCTAGGTTAGCCTCCCGGAACAATAGTGCTGTGTTCCTGATATGGAAGGAGAGGATGCGGAGAGGCATGAACGGGGGAGAGATTGGCCAATCACTCAAATAGTTTCTGGTGGCCTCCGTCGGATAAGTTCTCACCAACATTTATATACTACTTGCAATAATTTTAAATGTGCCCGCGTTTTCGGAGATGATCAAGCATGGCGAGTCGAAGCGTTCTCGTATCGAGACAAGTGTATGCGAAAGATTCACCGACAGTGGATTCCCCGTTACTTTTCGATTATTTTGATGTCACCAACCGATCCAGTGAACTGAAACTCATCGATGAGAAGATCTTCAAGGCTTTGGCCCTCTGGGAAAAATACAGCGTTCACCACGAAGTGATACTGTTCGCCTAATAATTCTATTGAAATACAGTTTCTTTTCTGCGGAGGGATGCAGGATCCGAACTTACACTCAGGGAGGAGATCCCTGGGCAGAGGATCCTCTTGCTGCCTGAATCACTACAAGAAGGTACCTCATAAGCTCGGGAGATTCCCTGGAAGGAAATGGCCAGGGGAACAGGAGTAACAATTCGTACCTTATGGTCCTTTTATACAAATCGAAGAAATTAGAATGAGATGAAAAGAGAGTATCGGGTTAGTCTCCCATCTCCAGTTTTACGGCTTTATTCATGACCTTTTTTGCATCTTTATCGCGGCCCATTTTTTCCAGGGTCTCCGCTTTGTCAAAGAGGATATCGGCATTGGTGGGATCCAGTTTGATTGCCTTGTCGTAACTCTCGAGAGCGTCTTCGTATTGACCCATTCGATCAAAGCAATTTCCTTTAATTGTCCATGCCATCGCATGTTTGGGATCCTCTTTCAATACCAGATCGATGTAATGAAGGGCCTTCTTGGTGTGCCCCTCAGCCCAGGCCTCCTCACCGGCCTTGTAGAGATAATCAACATCGTGTACTTTGTCTGATGCAGCCATAAGATGTCTCCAATTTACCAGAGCGAACTTGCATCGCTCGTGGTTAGATTCCGTTTCCTCCAGCCATTAATATAATTTGCGACTTTAAATTTGCGTATTCCCTCATCTCCTCTCCTGCGGGACATTTATATCCATTAAAATTAAAGGACAGAAGGAAACGGTTGTTTTTATGAGGAAAATTGTATATAATTATGAGTAATTTATTTTTATTTTTTTAAAATAATT
>JAJRCO010000278.1 GCA_028678905.1 Methanomicrobiales archaeon | reverse complement strand
GCGTCGCAGTCGCAGCGGAAGGAGACCGTTTCGGTCGGCTGCACCCGGACCTCGTCTTCATGGAACAGCCGCCACAGCACGGTTTCGGGCGCGAGGCCGGTATCCACCAGCTCGAGGTCTTCGACCGTACGCGCCAGGAGCGACAGGCGGGTCCAGTCGTCTTCGTTCCTGCCCGGCGCGTTGCTGGCTTCCGGCGTCATCTGCAGCATCAGGCCGGCGGCGCGCCAACGTGGGCTCTTTTCGCCCGCCACATAAAGCGGGGCCGCGGCGAGACGCATCACGGTGGGCAGTTGCTCGGACTGCGCGAAATAAATTTCCGCCGACGCTGCCAGCCCGTCGGGCGACAAGGACACGATGCCCTGATAGGTCTGGCCGCCGCGCTTGGGCTCGATGGTGATGGCGAGCACGCCTTCGCCCGCCAGGCCCGCGAACGCCGCATCGTCCAGCGCGGCAAACCCGTCGGCATTCAGCCTGGCATAACCGCGCACGCCGCGCGCGGACCGCACCCCATCGTCCGCGCCCTGGACGGGCGCGGACCCATAATAATCGGCCGTCACCAGATCGAGCGGACCGCTGCTGTTGGTCTGAACCGTCAGCCGCCCGTCCAGCTTCAAGGCCGAACCCAGGAGCGTCGCCAGCGCCAACGCCTCGCCCGTAACCCGCGCGGCGGGCTCGGGCAGCCGGTGCGCATCCAGCGCCTGTGCCGAAGCGGTATCCAGGCGCACAAAACGTCCCCTGACGCCGGCCCGCGTGATATCGAAGGGCAAGACAAAATCGCCCGCGGGCGCGGAAAGGGCTTGGGCTTGTTCGGACATGGGCACTTATATGGCGGCGAATGGCGTGGCATTCAACCGTAGCAAGAATTGCAACCACAAAGCGAAGGCATCTGCTAGGCTCGGCAGCGTAGGCCCCTTATGACGACACCTCCGAACCGGCCACGGGATGAGGCCAGCGGACGCCTTTACGGGCGACGCTAAGTCTATGCCAGCGTGGCCGTCGCGGTCTTGCTTGTGATCCTTTTGGGCGCGGGTTTGAAGGTCTCGCTGGAAGCGCGCCGGGCGCTATGCCCGCCTTCCAATCCCAATTGTTCGCCGATACCGCCCACCGCCCCGCCGGCAACCATCCCGCGATAGGTTTAAGCCGCTTCTAACCGAAGCGAGGGATTTTGATACCTGAGCAGGGTTGCCTAAGGACAGCGTAGGCAACGCGCGGAGCGTGGATCCGAACCGCTCGCCTGTGCTCGCGGCGTT
>JAJRCO010000175.1 GCA_028678905.1 Methanomicrobiales archaeon | reverse complement strand
TGCCGCCACTTCTCTTCCCGTTCGGGGATGGGGGTCTCTCCGGTGAACATAAGAAAGGCATCCTCCCCCTGCCCCTCAGGGAGGATCAGGAACTGGCGGAAGAACCGCAGGTGCTGTTCCACCAGTGGTTTGGTGGGGGCGAGCACAAGCGCCTTGCCCGGGTGATTGAGCATCCGGGAGGCGGCGACCAGTACCGCGATCGCGGTCTTACCCAGGCCGGTAGGCAGCACCACCATCGTATTCCCATCCAGGGCCCGGGAGGCGATGGCGAGCTGGTACTCCCGCTCCTCCATGCTATCCGGGCGGATCCTTGGATGGGTGATGAACTTCATGTTTTCAAGAATTCCAGCGCGGTGTCTCCCGCAACCAGGGAACGGACTGCTTCCTCCAGCCCGAGGACCGGTACCCGCACCTGCTGCATACTGTCCCGGTCCCGGATGGTGACCGTGTTCGTCTCCTTTGTCTCATAGTCCACCGTGATCGCGTAGGGGGTCCCGATCTCATCCTGCCTGCGGTACCGGCGGCCGATGGCCCCGTTCTCGTCGTACTCCACCAGGAGCCCACTGCCGGCGAGGGAGTCCGCAATCTCGCGGGCGAGATTGTCCAGCCCGTCGCGGGGCATCAGGGGAAAGACCGCCACCTGGATAGGGGCAATCCAGGGCGGAAGACGGAGCACTTTCCGTACCTCCCCCTCCACCAGCTCCTCTGCGTAGCAGTGCTCCAGCACTGCATAGATAATCCGATCGATCCCGTAGGAGGGCTCGATGACGTGGGGTGTCACCTCTTCTCCCCGGATCTCCACCGTTTCCTCCCGCACCTCGTACAGGTCGGAGGGAATCCGGACCTGTTCGCCATTCAGAGTGAGGGTGATGCCCTCCTCAGTGGGAGTCGTGGTCTCCATCGCGGCGGCCACCTCCTTCGCCTGCTTACGGAAGCGGGGTCCGAGAACGTCCATGCGGGGGATGACCCGGCGCTTCTGTTCGGTGCGGGGGGTGTCGTAAGGAAGAAACACGGTAAGTGATAGACCGCTGTGTGATGCGTGCGCCTTGAGGTCGTAATCAGTTCTGTCTGCGATGCCCACCAGCTCAACCCAACCGAAGCGATCTGAGAAGAACTCCGCGTCCCAGCAATCGGTGGCGTAGTGAGCCCGCTCATCCGAAAGGTGCTGGCGGAAGCGGATTCGATCCGGTCGAATTCCTACTTTCACCAGGATGTCGTGAGTGAGGGCCAGGTAGTAGGCGACATATTCGTTGGAGATGATGCCGGACCGCACTGCATCGCCCATAGAGAGAGGAGATGAGCCCATGCTCTTCTCCTGCAAGGCTGCGGTGAGCAAGGGAGCCTCGTAGGCGGCGTAGCGACAGAACTGCGGGTGGTTCTTTTTCTTCGGGTGGACGAAGATCTCTGCCTCGGCCTGGGTGAATTCCCGCAGCCGGATCATCCCCTGGCGGGGAGAGATCTCGTTGCGATAGGATTTTCCGATCTGCACCGCACCAAAGGGAAGCTTGTCCCGGTAGAACCGCAGCAGCCTCCCGAAATCAGTGAACATGCCCTGGGCGGTCTCGGGCCGGAGGTATCCCTTCCTCAGGGAACCGGGACCGATGGTGGTCTGGAACATCAGGTTGAACTCGCTGACCACTAAAGGCCCCAGCTTGGTTCCGCAGGAAGGACAGGGAATACGTTCCAGGACTTTCGCGATCTCTTCGCAGGACGCACCGGCCGGGCAATCTTCTCCACCAGACGCCACCGTGTGGTCTGCCCGCAGGTACTCCCCGCAATGCGGACACTCGCACATCTTGTCGCTGAAACCCTTCACATGCCCGGAGGCGACAAACACCGGCTCGATCCCGATGGTGGGTGCCTCGATCTCGTAATATCCTTCTCGGATCACGTAAAAATCCCGCCAGAGATTCTCGATTCTCCGCTTCATCATCGCTCCCAGCGGACCGTAATCGATGAATCCGGCCACAGAACCGTAGCATTCGGCGGTCGGCCAGATAAAACCCCGGCGCCGGGCGAGCTCCATGACGTTTTCGTAGATATCGCTCATGAAAATCCCGTATCTTTATAAAATTGGACCGGCAGGATAAAACACCTATCTCCGATCCTCCGTGCCCGAGGCAGAGGGGAAGAAATTCCTTTATAAACAGGCGATTTTCGTATTGGCGATATCGTTACTCTTATATACGATAAAGGGACTCTTATTCCGTATTTAGTGTGAGATGAGAATGACGACCAACACGCGCAAACAACAGCTGTTCGAACTCTTCGCCAACATTACCAACAAGACGAAGATCGTCGAACCCATGAAAAAGATCCACGGCTCTTTGAGGGACAAGGAAGCCATCGAACGTGAAATTGCGCTCATTATGCGGGAGATCCTGGACCAAGGGCTCTTCAAGACCAAGCTCGCTCCCCGCCAGCTGGCCCGCCTGGTGATCCAGTATTATGAGGGTAAAAACGACACCGAGATCGCCCGATCCCTGGGAGACGAGAAACTCTCCAAGACCGTGGCGAGAGCCCGGGTACGACTGAAACTCTTCCGCGACCTCGACTTTGATATGCCCTTTGACCGCGTGGAGATGGAGACCCTTCTTGATTCGGGTCTCACTATGAAAGAGGTGAGTGAGAAGCTGGGCATCAGCCCCTCCACTCTGCGTGAATACCGGCACATCATCGAACAGGAACGTGATGAGGTAATCGACCCCTATCTCGACCGTATCAAGGGAGTCATGGAAGACCGTGACCTCTCCGAACAGATGACCCGTAGCGTCACTGTTGATGGGCTGGCTGAGGCCATCGATATCACCGAAGCCGACATGGCTGACATGATGCAGTAGAGCCCCATCTCATCTCTTTCCCTCGCCGTCTTTTTTCGC
>JAJRCO010000255.1 GCA_028678905.1 Methanomicrobiales archaeon | reverse complement strand
AGGAAAATCAGAATGAAATGAAAAAGATGAAAAAATTTAGGCGTTTTTCATCTTTGCCTTCGCCACGTACCCGTCTTTGCCGACATAGTACATGAATCCGGCTTCCTTGTTGATCTTTTCTGAACCGACCTTCTTCTTCTTTCCGGTCTTGTTCGATTTCATCGGAGCAGCCCAGACATAGCCGTCCTTTCCGATGTAGTACAGGTATCCCTTCTCTCGCTTGATTTTTTCAGTTCCAATTTTTTGTCCCATTAACACTACCTCAAAGATTTTGGTTGTGTTTAAAAGAATAGGCGTTTCTTGAGCATTTAAAAATTTCGGTTGGAATGCCGCTTAATAGGAAAGATCACGTGAATGCATGACCCAAACTGGAAAAAAACGATAAAATTTCTGCCACTTCAGGGTAGTTAAACATTTCGACAAAACTGGTATATAGGGGTGTTTTTACGATTTCTCCCCTTATAAAGGTTTTTCGGAAATCGAATGGACCGTCTGCGCGATTGTCGGAACGGTAAAATTACCCGCGGATTCGCTATCTTTATCTCCCGATCAAGAGATTGTTCGGTAATGCGGGAGTATTTGCGCCAGAGTATTCACCTAATCTTTGGTCTGGCCATTGCCGGCCTCATGCTTTTCCTGGAACGGGATATCCTGCTGGTGGGTTTCTCCCTTGCTGTTTTCATCGGCTTTATCATCTCTGATGCAGTTGCACGGGGATACCGGATCTTCTTCATTTCACCGATGCTCGATCTGGTCGATCGAAGGGATGCTCTGCCGGGAAAGGGTGCTCTTTTCTTTATGCTCAGTGCCCTGATCTCCCTCATCCTCTTTCCCCTACCGACTGCCTTTCTCTCGGTACTCGCCTTATCTCTGGTGGATGGGGCGGCGACTATTGCCGGTAAGGCATGGGGTCGGACCAGAATTGTTCGGGGAAAAACGCTGGAGGGATCTGTTGCGGGAGCTCTCATTTCTTTCATGGCCTTTCTGTTTTTCATCCCCTTGGGACAGGCCGCACTGCTTGCTCTGTTCGTCTCCGCGGTGGAACTTCTCTCCCCCGTCGATGACAATCTGGTTATCCCTGTTGCTGCGGGGGTGTTTCTGCAGCTTCTGGGGTGAACGGAAAAAAGTTGGTTATGGGGCCTTTTTCCCTTCCTTGATTCCCCGGATAACCACAAATCCGCTTGGTTTCGAGCCATATTCCTCAAAAACCGTCTGGATGACCTCCTGCTGAGTAAATTTTGCCGCAGTAAGGACATTCCGGACCTCGTCCAGAGTGTGGAACTTGGCATGACGAAAGAAGACACTGGATTCGGCATCGCATCGATACTCGGTTCCCAGTGGACTCTCCCGGTCGATGAATGCGAGGATCAGGGTTCCCTGAAATTTGAGTACCCGTGCACTTTCCAGGATCGCCTTCTCCAGATCCTGTACAAAACAGATGACGGTGGCCATAAGGACGAAATCGAAGGTATTGTCACAGAAGGGAATGCACTCACCCCTTCCGATTACTGCGGTAATCTCCCGTTGGGCAGCCAGGTGGGCCATCTCCGGCGACGGGTCTATCCCATATTCGATATGCAGGGGAGCCGCAAACCGTGCGGTGCCTACTCCGACCTCCAGTCCAGTACCGTACCAGGGGACAAAATGTTCTAAGGCGCTCACCTCCGACTGATAGATTCGGGGGTGTTCGTCATACCATCGGTCATACATCTCTACATAATCATCGAATATCTGACTCTGTTCCATTACTCCTCCTGGTCGAGGCTCTCTTTTTGGTTACGCCAATCAGATACTGGTGTCGAATGTGATAAATATCACGGGAGGTCTGCATGATCAATACAGCCCCTCCTGTACGGCCTGGTCAAGATAAGCCCGGACCTCCTCCTCTGAAAGGTCGTGCCAGTGGGAATATGCATCGGCAACGGCAAAGCTGAACCCTCCGCGGATATTGAGGCAGATCAGATCGTCCGCGTGTGCCGAGACCATCCGCACCGCAGCCAGTGAACCGGTGGGCACTGCCACCACCACCCGTTCAGGGTTCTGGAGTCGAATCGAATCAATTGCCGCCCGCATGGTGAACCCTGAGGCAAGACCGTCATCAGTAAGTATCGCGGTCCTCCCGGTGATATCTGGAAGTGGTCTAATACTGGCATATTTTCTGATCCTTTCCTCTACGCTTGCTTTCGCCCGCGAGATCGCCCGTTCGATCTCCACGGAAGAAAGGTGCAATCTCTTTAATAGATCCTGGTTAATCACCACATCCCCGGTCCAGGTGACGGCACCGAAACCAGATTCCGTATTCCAGGGGATCTGAATTTTACGCACCACCACAGGCCTCAAGGGGGCGTCCAGGGTCCGGGCGATCGGAATACCAATAGGAATACCCCCCGCAGGTATAGGGCAGACCACTGGACGGGGGAAGGTGAACCGTTCGCGCAGGAAAAGACCGATCTGTTCGCCCGCAGTCTCCCGATCCGGGAACACCTCGGTGCGGTTGCGAAGGCGGGTGTCTTCGTATAAGCCTCCCATGCTACCCCTTCTGGGAGAGATCTCTCATATATACCCTCTCCTGCTAGCGGCGGTCCACCAGTCTTTTAGGCCGCCCGGGCACCTTGTACAGCTCCAGCGTTCCCGGGGAAAGAAAATGAAAGGAGATCTGGAAAATCCCTTCTTGGTATCGATCGGATAGTCCCGGTTTCATCGAAAAAAACCCCTTCCGGAATAGCTCCGCAACCCGCTCGCGATCACATCCGTGGGGATTGTCACATTCCAGGTTGACCTGAAGCACGGTGTTCTCCGGGTTTCCATAGAGGAAGGCCTCGTACTCTCCGCTGAGGTATTCCATGTTTTCTCGCTGGAACACCCCTCGCTCAACATCCACCCGGTTAAAAGGAATCCCCATCATCCAGACCGTTTCTGCCTCCCGCTGTGGATTGGATATCCGCAGGTGTGTCCTCCCACAGGAACACCGATCTCGGGAGATCACTACACTGGTGTCTTCGGTATCGTAGTTCAGCAACAGGGTGCCGCACTTACCCCCTTCTGGGAGAAGAGTGGAAAGGACGATTCTGCCACACTCTCCATCCCGAACAAACCGTTTTTGGTATGGATCGTAGATATCCAGGTGGACCAGATCTTCGGGAACGTGAAGCCCCTGCTTTGCTGCACATTCCCCGCACATGGTTCCCTCCGTACTGCCGTAGGTATTAAAGACCTCGCACCCCCACAGCTCGGCAAGATACTCCCGGGATTCGTCGGCAAAGGATTCACCTCCGATAATCAGCCTCTCGATATGGGAATCCGGCGGTGAAATGCCTTCTGCCTTCATCTGGCGGGCCAGGTGGAGCAGCTTGAATACGCTCCCCACAATAGCGTTTGGCTGATAACTCTGCAGCATGTGCACGGGGAACGTACATTTCCCGGTGGGAATGATGGTGATTCCGAGATCCCGTGCAGCGAGAGTCATCGTGTTGGCACCCACGTTCATCCCGTAGGAAGCACAGATGATGATCCGGTCTCCCCGGGAAAAGCCCTGGGAGGTAAAGATTCGGGCATATTTCTCTGCATATCTCTCCCAGTCCTCCCATGTGAAGAAAAAGCTTTTAGGGTTACCGCTCGTTCCACTAGTCTCGTGGATGGTGAAGATCTCCGTCCAGTCCGCGCTTCGAAAGAGAAAATCGGCCTGTTCCGGTGGTTGATTTGCCCGAATATCTGCTCCGGTAATGAGGGGCAGATGCAGGAGGTCTTCATGCGTCCTGATCGCAGCGGGATCCACATTATGTCGTTCGAACCATTTCCGGTAGAAGGGAGAATTCTTCGCGGCGTAGGATACCGTGTAGTGGACCCGGTCCTCGACGAGTGCATCCAGAGCGCTTCGGTCCATAGTCTCGATCTCCCGGTGATAAAATTCCGGATAGTCCATCAGAGAGGGCTTGATGTAACTTACGTTTATAGATTACTCCGTATGAGCAACCGCCACCTTTTTCTCCGGCCGGAGCGACCTACATAAAAGATTTTTTTGAACTACCATCTGATTCTGACCGATTATTGTAACCTCTGCTGCTCTTACTGCCGGGGAAGGGTTGGAGAATACGATGATGGAGCAGCGGAGGCTTTCGTACTGGATGACGATGTTCCGCTCGAACTGGCATACGACCTGGATACGCTCGCCTCTTTTCTGGCCGGTGATCCCAATCCCTCCGTCACCTTCTATGGTGGAGAACCCCTCCTCCGTCCAGACCTCATTACCGTCATCATGAACCGTATCCCGAAAGTGAAATACCTTCTCCATACCAATGGCACGCTGCTCCATCAACTGCCGTCTTCGGTGATCAACCGGATCCATACCATGTCGGTCTCCCTCGATGGCCCTGAAGCGCTCACCGACCGGAATCGCGGATTAGGCACCTACCGCACCGTAGTTAATAACGTTCGCGCAGTCCGGGAAGGTGGTTTTTGCGGCGAGATCATTGCCCGGATGACGGTCTCCGAAGGAATGGACATCGGGGGTGCGGTCAGGCACCTGGCCGGGAATATGGACCTCTCTTTCCCATCGATCCAGTGGCAGCTGGATGCCGATTTCTCCCGAGAGACCGGTGGTGACGGTTTCCGATCATGGATTGAGGGCATCTACAACCCCGGTATTCAGGACCTGATCCGGTGGTGGGTGGATGTGATGAGAACCACCGGGCATGTGCTCCGTTGGTATCCCTTCCTCGAGCCTCTGCAGGACATGATACTGGGCAGAAGGAGTTTGCTGCGCTGTGGATGCGGACACGAGAGTTACGGGATTCTGACCAACGGAGCTATCGTCCCCTGCCCGCTCATGGTGGGGATGAAAAATTATTATATCGGACATATCGCCTCCACGCAACCGGATGAGCTGCCAAAATACGCGATAAGAGGTAGATGCACGGACTGCCGGATCAGGGATTTTTGTGGAGGAAGATGCCTGTACTCAAGTGTGATGGGCAACTGGTCCGAGAAGCGGAAAGACCTGATCTGTGCAACGGTATTTAACCTTCATGACAGGTTAAAAGAAGTCCTCCCGGAAATTAAAGATCTCCTGGAAAACAACATTATCAGACCACATGACCTCGATCATCCGAGGTTTGAGGGCTGTGAGATTATCCCTTAGAACAGTAACGTCTGGTGAATGCTATTATTTATATGCATTGCCCTCAAAGAGATAAAGGCAGGTTCATATCTGCACGAGTAATACCAATGGAAGGAAAGAGAAGTTTCGGAGGCCCGAGATCTTTCGGAGGTCCCCGAGAAATGACAAAGACAGTCTGTTCTGACTGTGGTAAAGAGTGCGAAGTTCCGTTTAAGCCTACCGAGGGAAGACCCGTCTACTGCCGGGAGTGCCTTCCGAAGCACAGGAAACCGAGATTCTAACCAGTTATCTTATTCTTTTTTTCGCATACCTGCAGGTATAGTTTTCTTCCGATGGAGTTATGTGATTAGAGATTCGGAAAAAAAACGATCAGAAAATCCACGTTCCAGAATCGATCGCTTCAGCCTCGGATAAATCGTACCCGGAAACGGTCTTTTATTGGTGCAAGAAATTATTCTTTCCTTTTCAGCCCATCCCGGATGGAATGAAAGAAGTCATATAACATATTTCTGAATTCCGATTCAACTTCCTCCCAGGAGACGTCGCGGTGGGTGGGAGGGTAAGATTCCTGGCCCGTTGCCTGTTTTTCGGTTACTGGGGGAGGTCTCTCTCTCCATTCCTTATCTCCCGAGAAAAGATGGACATACTGTACTATAAGGACGATGAGAAATACCAGGAAAAAGAAAAGCGGTTCAAGGGGCTTGAGCACAGAGAAGACCATGATACTACCGATCCGATCCACCAGATAGAGCAACTGGAGCAGGAAAGAGACCAGAAACACACTCCCGAGTGCATTGAAAAAAGGACCGGGCAGATTTAAAGGTAAGCCGAGAGCAAGGAAGACCTCCCCGACCAGGAAGAGGATGGAAAAGGTGACGACCAGAGCGATGGTTACCGGTTCGGTCAGGAAGGAGATGATGGATATGAGGGTAAGGTTGTCGGTTTGAATCCCGCTTAAGATAACGATGATAATGAAATAAATTGCAAGCCCTACCAGCCGGGATACAACTATCCACGGAATGGAACGAGGGGGATGCGAGGAAAAGCCAGGGTGGGACATAAATGGGAAGAAATTGGCCCCATCAGATATTATTGGTTCCGTCTACCAAAAAAACAGGACTCAAAATACAGGATCTATGTTACGATTTCAATATTTTGATAAGCAACTGGCAACTTTTGTAAAGCCAGCCCTGAATAAAGGGATGAAAGTATGCTATTCGGGTGTGATCCGGTACACCAGATCCCCTTCCCGTACCGGTTGCTGAACTTTCATCCCTATGTCCTGCCCTTTACTCGCGCTCGCAATGGTCTGATGCTCGATCTGCATGGATGTTACCCGCTGACTGAAGTTCATATGGGGACCACTGATCCGCACCTGATCCCCGGTGTGCAGAACATCTTCAATATGCACCACCGCCACTCCTGCCTTCGGAAAATAATGCGTCACTTTCCCGACCACTTTCTCCATCGTTACCTCACCTCCCTATGTTCGGTAGTGAATCAGCGCGGAACATAAATCTATCCCGGGTCCATGGAATTTAACATATTCCCGCCCATACTACTATTTATGCAGGTCAATTTCACCCGGTATGGCCTGTATCTTCTCCGCTGGCAGGCCAGTACTCCCATCCTCGCGGGGGTGGGCATCATCCTGATCTCGATGGGACAGGTGGTAAGTGCGATCGTCGCCAACCTTATCGGAGGACTGATCTTTTTCTGGGTAGATCGGTTCATCTTCACCTCACAAACCCTCGCGGCCCAGTGGGAGGTGAAAGAAAATATCGTCTGCACCGACTGCAGGAAAGTAAGCAGGGGATACCGGCTGGTGAGAGCAGATAATTATGACCGCACCGACCATGAAAAACCGGAATTCCGGTGTGAGGAATGTTCTCAGAAAAAAACCAAGGAACTGCGAGAGAGAGGTATTAAGATCGAATAACCAGAGGGCTTAAGCAAAGACCTCCAAATTGCTCGATCAGAGAGAATAAGAATTGGCAGTCCTATATTCCTCTATGATTACCCTTGCGGATGTTCGGTCTGCTGCGGATCGCATCAGAGAGCATATCATCCGTACGCCCCTGGTGTATTCACCGACGTTCAGTGCGATGTGTGGTACTCCGGTCCACCTGAAACTGGAAACCATGCAGCGGGCCGGATCTTTCAAGATTCGGGGTGCCATGAACAAGGTGCTGATCCACCGCGGCGAGATCGGTCCGGAAGGGATAGTGGCCGCATCGGTGGGAAATCATGCCCAGGGAGTGGCCCTCGCAGCCAGGGCGGCGGGGGTGCCGGCGACGGTGGTGATGCCACAGGATGCACCCCTTACCAAACAGGAGGCAACGCGCCATTATGGCGCGCGGGTCGTCATCCGGGGGAAAAACCTTCAGGAGAGTCTGGAGCATGCCCGAGAACTGGAGCAACGGGGAGCGTTGTTCATCCACCCCTATGACGATCCGGAGGTGATCGCCGGACAGGGGACGATAGCTCTGGAAGTGCATGAAGACCTTCCCCAGACCGATCTGATGATCGTCCCAGTAGGTGGCGGTGGTTTGATCTGTGGAATCGCGATCACCGCCCGCCAGCTGTTTGCTTCCATGCAGATTACTGGAGTTCAGGCGGCCGCATCCCCTGCTATGTACCAGGCCTATTATACGGGAAAATCCGGGGAAATCCCTGGGGACTATTCCATCGCCGATGGTATCGCGGTGAAACAACCAGGAGAGATCACCCTTTCCTGTGTGCGAGAATACGTCGATAGTATGATCCTCGTGCAGGAGAACCAGATCGCCGAGGCAATGCGTCTGCTCCTGGAACGTAAAAAAGTGATCGCCGAGGGGGCAGGGGCCACCCCGCTTGCGGCGCTATTGACCGGAAGCATTCCCGTTGCGGACAGGACAGCCATCGTGCTCGTGATCAGCGGCGGAAATGTGGATTCCACACTCCTCGGTCGTATTATCCGCCAGGGACTTCTAGAAAAAGGAAAGATCATGCGTACGTCCGTCTGTATCGAAGACGTTCCCGGTTCACTGGCCCGTCTCCTCGGTGTAATTGCAGTGACGGGAGGAAATATTCTGGATATTCACCAGATCCGTGGAGGGCGGGATCTCTCCCTTTTTACCAGCCGGGTGGATCTTGAAATCGAAACCCGGGGGAGCGATCACATGAGAGAGATTCTTCAGGCATTGGAGAAAGAAGAGTATACGCTCCGGGTGCGGTAAGCGGACCACCGGAATGTTTTTTATCTGACGTCGCTCCCGAAGGGTGTTCATGGACGAGCTGGCAGAAAGGGACCTCGGTAGGACCGGTAAGATGGTCACCCGGGTGGGTCTGGGTGGCGAGGGTGTGCTGCGAACCCAGGGCCAGGATATGGATGCGCAGTCGGTCATTACTGAAGCATACATCCAGGGAATCTCCTACTGGGACTCTGCCCGCGCCTATGCGGGGAGCGAAGGATACTATGGATCGTTCTGGAGGGCGCACGACAAGGAACGCCCGCGGATATTTCAGACAAGCAAATCAGCCCGACGGGATCGTAAAGGGGCGCTGGCGGATCTGAAAATCTCCCTTTCCTTAATGGGGTTGCCGCATCTTGACCTCTGGCAGATTCATGATGTACGGACCCTTGGCGATGTCAGAGAAATTGAAGCGCCCGGAGGTGCTTTGGAAGCGTTCGTCGAAGCGAGGGAGAGCGGAGTCGTCTCCTCTATTGGAGTAACCGGACACCATGACCCTGCTATTCTCCTGCATGCGGTAGAGTCCTGGCCAGTGGATACGGTCCTACTGCCTGTAAATCCGGTTGAGAAAATATTGGGCGGATTTCTGGATTTGGTCATTCCAGCTGCCCGGAAACGGGGTCTGGGAGTTATCGGCATGAAAGTGCTGGGAGCCGGGCACTTCCTTGATCCTCGTTCCGGGTTCACCCCGGAACAACTGATCCGGTTTGCGCTCGGGGAAGACATCGATGTGGCGATTGTAGGCTGTGCCACTCCTGAAGAGGTGCGGACGCTGGCAGAAGCCGGGAGATCGCCTCCGCTTTCTGTTTCAGAGAGAAATCGGATGCTGGAAGCCTATCGCCATGATGCAAAGAGACGGGCATTTTATCGGGGAACATGATGAAAGAGTCTGAAACAGACGAGGAGTTCCGGTTCTTTATCGATATGCTCTCCAGCCCGGACTGGGATCGGAGGTACAAAGCGGCTCAGGCTCTGGGGGTTCGGGCAGACGACCGGGCAGTGGATCCGCTGATCCGCAGCCTGAAGGATGAGGACTGGCGGGTGCGCCAGAAAGCTGCATGGGCGCTGGGAAATATCGGAGATCCGCGGGCCTTGCAACCACTCCGGCGCCTAATGCAAGATCCCTACGACGGGGTACAGGATATGGCCCGTCAGGCGGAGGAAATGATCAGGAGAAAGATGTATCGATGAGAATCTTTTAAAAGAATCCCCCGCTGTCCATATAGACAGTTACACATGCCAGCTGGAAAAATTAGGGATTGTTTTACTTCCCCGTTCACCTCCTTCTTGGGTGAAACGATAAAATAATCAACTCTTTCAAACGGGACAAGGGCAGTCTAACGAGAGTGCTGTTCTTCCTCTGTTCCCCGCAAACAGTAATAGGACATACGAAGCCCAGCAGTCCGGTCACCGGGCAGGTGGGGCATATGCACGCCCTCATCTCCCTGCGCTGATACAGAACAGCTGCTAAGTCTTTTACCCCATGGAGGAGGAGTAGGTCGGACAGGATCCAATGATGCATTTCATTCGGTATACCGCAATCAAGTTCCGGCGATCTTCTGCAGTCATCGCCCTCATCCCTTGCAGTACCTGTTCGAACGGATCCACGCTCACGTCCCTGGCAATCAGGTATTTAATCTTGGGTGATGCGTAATAGACTATATCGTTCAAGCAGACCGGATCCGGGGAACCAGTTATGCTAGAGAAATCTTCTTTCCCTTCGGCAGAAACTCTGCCCTCTCCGGCCTATTAAATTCCGGTGATAGCCCGAAATGAACTTGGGAAGAAAAGACCGGGGTACGAGAAGACATCCAAGGCGAGCATATGGAAGCCGATTTCCGTGTTGCACATCCCGAAAAAGCACATGCTCCAGACCATAAGGAACCGGGCAGTGAGTCCGCGCGGGAGATGGTGGTCGAGGCAACAAACCTGGAGAAACGGTTCGGCACGCTGGTCGCGGTCGATGGAATCAGTTTCCGGGTGTATGAGGGGGAGGCTTTCGGTTTTCTCGGCCCTAACGGTGCCGGAAAGACCAGCACTATGCGGATGATCCAGTGCGTCTCTCCACGGACCTCCGGAGAACTCCGAGTCTTTGGCATGGACACCCAGGAACATCCCCGGGAGATCAAACAGACGATGGGCGTGGTGCCTCAGGAAAATAATCTGGACCCAGATTTTCCGGTAAGGGAAGGTCTGATTCAGTTTGCCCGCTATTTCGATATCCCCCATGCCGATGCGGTGAAGCGGGCAGATGAGCTCCTCTCTCTCATGGCGCTGGAGGAGAAGAAAAACACCACGGTGGAGAAGCTCTCCGGAGGAATGAAACGGCGGCTTATTCTGGCCCGTGCGCTGATGAACCGTCCCCGGCTCCTGATCCTCGATGAGCCGACCACGGGTCTCGATCCCCAGGCCCGGCACCTGATCTGGGAGGGGCTGCGTGATCTGGTATCTCAGGGGAATACGATCCTCCTTACCACACACTATATGGAAGAGGCGGCACACCTCTGCGATCGCATCGTGATCATGGATCACGGAAAAATCCTTGTCGAGGGAAAGCCACAGGACCTGGTAAAAAGGTATGCCGGGGATTACATCGTCGAGGCCGACTCAACGCAAGAGGTGCAGGAATGTCTGAAACGACATGATATCATTTTCGATGCCTATGAGGGGAGGGTGCAGATTTTCACACAGGACCCCAAAGAGGTGACTCGGCTTCTGCTAGACGAATGCAGCATGGGGGGAGAGGTCGCAGCCCGACCGGCGAGCTTGGAAGACGTTTTCCTGCGGCTGACCGGCCGGACCCTTCGGGAGTGAACAACGCGTGCTTGGATTACCGATCAGCTACAGGGTCTGGAAGGTCTGGCGCAGAAATATGGTCACCTTCATGAGGACCTGGAAAGTCAATTTTATCCCGCCATTCCTCGAACCGGTCCTTTATCTTCTTGCCCTTGGCCTAGGGGTGGGAAGTTTCATTTCCGATATTCAGGGAGTATCCTATCCCCGGTATATCGCGCCGGCCCTCATCTCCATCGCAGTGATGAACGCTGCATTCTTCGAGTGCACCTACGCCTCCTACGTTCGCATGTACTATGCAAAGACCTTCGATGCGATGATCGCGACACCCCTTTCCATTGAAGAAGTGATTGCTGGAGAGCTTCTGTGGGGGGCCACCCGGGGCCTCATCTATGCGGTACTCATGTTTCCGGTTCTCCTCGCATTCGGGGTGATCGATCTGCCTTCATCCTTCCTGATCTTTCCATTCGTGATCCTGGCAGGCCTTCTCTTTGCGGGCCTGGGCATGTGTTTCACCGCTATCTCTCCAGGCATCGACGCTCTCAATTACCCAAGTTTTCTCCTGATCACACCTATGTTTCTGTTCAGCGGGACTTTTTTCCCCCTCAATCTCCTCCCCCCCTTTATCCAGATTATCGCACTTGCCCTCCTCCCTCTCGCTCATGTGGTGATCGTGTTCCGATCCTTCACCCTGGATATGATCTCCCTGTCCATCCTCCCCAGTCTGGTCTGGCTGGCCAGTGCCACTCTGATTTTGTTTATTGTATCCATTCGTTTGATGAAAAGAAGGTTGATCGTCTGAAAAAGTGCAATATCGTTTTTTTTAAAAAAAATTTCTTCCACCTGAATTGGCAGACTTTTCATTCACCAGGTGGGTATTGGATGGTGAAACCCTCCCTCCTTATGGTACTTGTCCCTGAGATCAGTACCGCTCGACCTGGAAAGATCGATCCGCCTATTGTCTGCATTCGGAATTCCAGCAATATCATGTCCCGCGGGGCAAGAAAGTTTCTTTGCATCCTGTGCCCCACGGTAAAAAGGAATGGCGGACAACACAGGGGAACCGGGATCTGAACCAGGGCTCACGAATCCGGTGATAAGCTGGGTGCTCTCTCAAATCGAAGAGGAAAAGGACCGGCAAACCCGCCTGCTGAAAAGCGACATCAAGGTTCATCACAATACCCTGTTCATCGTCGGAGGTCTTCTTCTGAATATCCTCGCCGCGTCCCTGCTACCCAATTATCTGGTATACTGGATCGCGGCCAGCTTCTTCCTTTATGTGCTGGCGCCCCTGGTCATGTTGATTCCAACCAGACGTAAAGAGGTAATTTTCCCCGCCAAAAAAGATCTGGAAAAATATCTGCTTATCGTCAAACAGTATGGCCTGTCAAAGGATACCCAAACGCTGGGGCATATCATCTGGAACGTCTTTTTTATCAATAGCCAGGCTATCGCCATCGCCTATGTGATGATCTTTGCAATAGATGCGCTCTTCGCTGCCCTGAGCGGATTTTACCTCCAAACCCTACCCTCCGCCACATCGGTACAGGTGATTCTTACGTCCCTTGCCATTATCGTCTTCTTTGGGGGGATTTGGATGTACAAGCCTTACTCCCATCACTTCATAGATTCGGTTTTCTCCCTGCATTCACGGATAAAGACCCGGCTGAAAAAGGCCTGGAAGGTAATCCTGGTGATGGGGGCGATCTCTGCCGCGCTTTCCATCTTGGTAGTGACGGCAATGCTGCTTCCGGGTTTTATCCTGGGGGAGGTGGTCAGTGCACCGGATGTGATAAACGCGGGAAGTGCATTCCCCATTTTCTTTATTTTTTTCTCCCAGCTGGCCATGGTCCGTTACCTGCAGGGGGTTTACAGTAAGGACCTGGTGTTAGGATTCTCCGAAAAAAGGGTGACCCTTCTAAAAGAGATTCTTCCCCGTCTTTCCGTGTGCCCTCCCGACAGAGAGAAATTTCGCACGCTGAGTCCGGAGGAATGCCTCCAGAGCTATGAAGATCTGAAAAAGCTGTATATACGGTCAAAAATGTACACCCATACCTTCCACCATCTGTTCGGTTATCTGCCTGTGTATGTGGTGGTACCGGATTTCAAGCTGATCCTGGACAAGGGGACTCTCCGGCTGCTGGAGGGCGATATCGCGCTGGAAGATTCTCTCTTCTAGCTCTGTCCGTGTAAATCGAGATACCGGGCAAATTGCACCGATTTATAGAAGAAAAAGCCCACCACGCCGAAGGTGATAAGCGGAGATAACCAGGGGGGTATGTGGAACTCAAAACTGTCCAGAAGCATGATGGTTCCCAGGAAGAGGATGGAATACATCGCACCATTCTTCAAGAATACATAACGACGGATGCGTTCGATATTTCCTACGGTCAGCTGCCGGACCACCACCGCCCCGAGACCATTTCCCAAGATGATCAGAGGGATGGCCAGGGTGAACGCAAACGCTCCCAGGACTCCGTCAATGGAAAAGGTAGCATCGATCACCTCCAGATAGAGAATCTTGCTCACATCCGAGAGGTCCTTGGACATCAGTTTCTGCTCCTGTAACTCTGCGTTCTGCTTGAACCCGTGGACTATGAAAAAAGCGGAGGAGCCCACGACGGCACCAAAGGCGAGCGCTGCATCCTCCCGCAGTGCAAACCACACGATCAAGGACAGGAGCAGAGATACTACGGCATAGAACCACACCCCTTTACTCTGGAAATAACGCTCTCCGCGAATTCCGTATTGCTTTGGCTCCAGGAAGAGCCAGTGGAAGAAGAGGAAAATGAGGAAGGTCCCTCCACCAATAAGCAGCATGGGCGCTGAGGCTTCGATCGCCTCGATCACCCTGGGATCGCTGCTGAAGGTTGCGGTGAACGCACCCACCGGTCCCAGTCCCGGTGAGGCCAGCCAGACGATGAGCCAGGGGAGTACTCCACGGATGACAAATACCGCGAAGATAAGCCCCCACAGGAGGAACAACCGGCGGTAGCGTTCCTGCATGGTGGACAGCACCTCTGCATTGATGATGGCATTATCGATGCTACTGATCGTCTCGAAAAGGCACAATCCCGCAACAATCAGCAGGAGAGAAAGGAGATCTACCATAGGTATGTTAGCTCAAATCTGATCCGCAGGCATTTATACCATGCGCTCTCTTGCGGGTAGTTTTCCCTAAAAAAGCGCGTTATATCCTTATTAGGCCATTTTATCAGTTTTGCGCGGAGTTCATGGATAAAAGTATTTGTTCCGGCTCTTCCAAGGCCGGTATATGGGAGAGCGATCGGTGGAGTTGCCGGGACTGGGGACTAAATTCGAACTGGAAACCGAAAAAGGAGATAAAATTGCAGTAATTTTCCTCAATTCCGGGCGAAATCAGCTCTACCTCCTTGAAAAAGGACGGGATTCGCCGCAGGTCGCTGATCTTTCTCCCGCGGAAGCAAGAAGATTGGGAAGTGTACTCACCGGAGCGGTGATCGAGGCAGAAAAAGAAGCGGTGGAGATCGGCTTTTCGGCGCTCCAGGATATGCGGATTCGTGTCCACACGTATATCGCCCGCAGGAACCTCGCGGGAAAATGCCTCGGGGATCTCCAGATACGCACCCGCACCGGTGCCACCCTGGTCGCGGTCTCCCGCAAAGGAAACAACGTGATCAACCCGCCCCCCACCTTCACGTTCCAGGAGGGGGATATTCTGGTAATCATCGGGGAGAGTGACCATCTCCACATATTCGAAAAGGAAATACTGGGTATCTGAATGGATGCGCTCCCGGTAGCTCTCATTACCCTTTTTGTTCTGGTGCTGGTTGCACGCAAAACGGGACTCCCCCCGATACCCCTGTACATCATCGCCGGTCTCTTCATGGGGGTAAGCGGCTTCAATCTCCTCGACGGGGACGCCATCTCCGCATACCTGGGCCACCTGGGGTTAATCTTCCTGCTTTTCTACGCAGGTCTGGAGCTCAAACCGGACCGGATCCTGCGTCAGGGTTCCGGCATCATGGTGACCGGCCTGATCGACCTGAACGTAAACCTGTTCCTGGGATTTCTTGCAGCACTGGTCCTCGGATTCAGCCCTCTCGATGCTTTTGTGATCGGCTCTGCATTCTTCGATACCAGCTCAGCGGTAGCGCTGGCTAGCCTGATTGAGAACCGTCGTCTCCTCACAGCAGAATCAGAAACCATCATCTGGCTGATGGTGCTGGAGGATCTGTTCATGGTCTTCCTGATATTCGTTGTCTCGGCGGAACTGGGAAATCCGCTCATCCTGCTGGTAAAAATCGCAACCGTGGGTGCGGCCCTTATCGTGCTGGTGATGCTCCTCCGCAAACCCTTTACCTTTGCCCTGCAGCGGGAGGACGAGGTTCCGTTCATATTCACCTTCGCAGTGGTGGTGGGTGCATCGGCCCTTGCCCTCTTTCTTAGTATCCCTGAAGCCGTGCCGCTTATTGTCTTAGGCTCGGTCCTCTCGCATACCGTGCCTTCGATCCTCCAGAAAACCGTGGCTCCGTTCAGAGATATATTCCTGCCCGTGCTGTTCTTCTTTTTCGGCGTAACCATCCGCCTCTCCCCTCAGATCTCTCTCCTTGCGGTGGGGGTAATCAGTCTCGTCGCTCTGGTCAGCAAGATGCTCTCTGGAGTGCTGATTGGAAAAGCTTTGGGCTATCCATCCCGATCGGGATGGGAGATCGGGAACTTCATTATTGCCCGTGGCGAATTCGCCATTGTCCTTGCTGCGGTGTATGGCTCTGCCACAGTGTCCACCACCGTTGCGATTGTGGTGATATTTACATCCATCGTCGGATGTTTCCTGTCCCAGTATCCTGATGAAGTTGCCCGTACCCTTGCTCTGATACACTGGTAGCTCTCATTTTTTATCGACGAAACAACTCAAGTGTACATGAGGTCCGTTGTAGAAGGGCGAGGGTAAGGAGGGAGCAAAATGGCCGATCCATTCCAGATCATCATGAGTATTAATGCTGGCTGGCTGTTCATACCGGTGTTGATCTTTTTTGCGACCATCGCTGATGTGAGTCTGGGAACCATCCGAGTGATCTTCGTTTCGCGGGGATATAAGGTGCTTTCGGCGGGAATCGGGTTTACCGAGGTCCTGATCTGGCTCTTTGCGATAGGGCAGATCATGAGAAACCTGGGCAATCCGACATACTATCTGGCCAACGCCGCAGGATTTGCCCTGGGCATCTTTACTGGCATGCTCGTGGAAGAGAAGTTGTCCATCGGCATCAATATCGTGCAGATCGTCACCCCACAGCACCATCCAGAGCTGCTGGATATCTTGAAGAACTCCCGGTATGGGGTGACAGCCATCGACGCACAGGGGAGCAAGGGTCCGGTGAAGGTGATCCTTTCTATTGTAAAACGGGAAGATGTGCCCCATTACCTCGATATCGTAAACCAGTTTCAGCCAGGGGCATTCTTCTCTGTTCAAAATGTCCGCCTGGTGCACGAAGGGATCTTTCCGGTCCGCCAGTTCCGGGATATACGTGGATATCTCGGATCGTTACGGTTCCTGCATAAAGGACGCTAGTGATATATCCTGATCCAGTGCTCAACAAAATACCGAAAAGAGGTGTTGCGGGACACTCCGCGCTCTAGGGAGTAATGCTGGAGGATCTCGTTTAAAAATTCAATCCGGGACATCCGGGGGGGAATCAGCTGATTGAACATCTCCTTGGTCAGATCATCCGTCGACCCGGCGCCAAGCCGGATCCCCCGCTCCTGAAAGTAACCGGTATCCGACCCCGCAAGGTACCAGCTCTCGATCTCCATCACCACAATCATCATGGCCTGATCAGGAATGGCATCTTCGTAGTATTTGGCGATCTCCTGTTTTTTCTCACGGACAGACGGGGCCATATCGATGTCGCGCACAAAAATAAAGTCTGCTTCCATTCTGCGCAGGGATCGGATAAATTTCAGGGTGTTCTTTCGTCTTTCCCGTGCATATTTCCAGAACTTTATTTTGCGGTATCTTCTCTCCAGATAGGGTTTCAGCAGGGTGCGGAAAAAACGTTCATCATCGTTCCCTTCCAGGAGAACATATAGCGTTCGCGAAGCCATGCGTGTCACGAGAGCAGGTTCTGGACGTACAGCTCCTCGATACCCATGGTCTCCAGGAACGTCCTGATCTCTTCGTGATCCCGCGGCCGGGACAGGATCGAATTGCCCTGCTCATCCCGCTGGAGGAGGATCACCTGGTCCGCTCCGGCATACTTCACGATCTCCGGGTTATGGGTGGTGATGATAATCTGGCGCTCCTGCTGCGTGGTGACA
Source organism: Methanomicrobiales archaeon (assembly GCA_028678905.1). Classification (GTDB taxonomy): domain Archaea; phylum Halobacteriota; class Methanomicrobia; order Methanomicrobiales; family JACTUA01; genus JAJRCM01. The sequence goes on along the minus strand of JAJRCO010000255.1, from coordinate 3,489 downwards.
TCCTTCATCATATCGATGATCTTTGAAATCAGCGCCGGGTGTATATTCCTTCCTGGCTCCTCGATGACCAGGGGAGAGCGGTCCTCAAAATACAGGGCGATAACCAGGGCGATGATCTGGATAGTGCCATCAGAGAGAAGAGGCGCCGGAACGGCCCGGGTGTGAGTATACGTCTCTACGAGAGAGGTGATCAGGGTGTGATCCCCGATCGCTTCCACCTGGATCTCTTCGACAAATGGAAGCAGGTCGGTGAGAAGCAGGATCATTTTTCGTTTCCGGGCCGGATCCTCCACGATACGGCGGAGGGCGAGGGAGAGGTTGCTTCCATCCGAAGAAAGGGTGGATTTTCCAGTGATCACCGCTGCCCGTTTTGCGAGGCCTGGATCGAGATCGAAAATGGCGATGGAACGGAATAGATCGGCGACCTGGAAGATCAGCGGAGAGAGAGGGGGAAAGAAGACCGGTCTTTCGAGTATTGATTCATCCGGGTTAAGGGGGTGAATCACCCTGGTACCAAAGTCGATCCGACGTGCGATTTCTTCGGGAGTGACCGATGGTCGCGGGATCCCGTCCCCTCCACGCTCCAGATTCATGACCCCTCTGCCCAGCGTGCAGGTATGTTCTCCGGTCTCGCAGGAAAGAAAATCGCACTGCCCGGAGAGGGATTCGCGCTCAATATGGAAGGTGTCATCGGAGAGGACCAGATCCAGTCGATAGACGCAAAGTTGGACGGTTGCTTCGATCGTGGTATCCCTGGACTCACAGAAGGACATAGTCACCCGGTTCCCACCGAGGTCCACCTCGCAAACCAGTGACAAGGTGACTGGTGTCTGCAGAGCGATGTTCCGAAGCAAGGGGGGACCTCCCTGGAGAGAGATCGCATCCCGTAGGCCGATTCCTGCCATATCTTTAAGAAACTGAAGCATGGCGATAAAGTTGGATTTTCCGGCCGCGTTGGAACCGATGATTACGTTGAACGGATCTAGAGTGATCTCCGCACTGTTGAATGTTTTAAAGTTTGATACCTGAATTTTCTGGATACGCATCGGCAACCCTGAAAAGGTAGTTATTCTCTCATGCCTTATCATTTCGTACACGAAACAATCTGACCAGAACAGCCCTCGAATAGCAATCGGAGGTAATGAATCAGAAACGAGCGCTGTCACCATGCAGTCCCCTGAAAGGAAATACTGGAAGAAAAAGAAGATACGTCTGGAGATTCTTCCTGATGGCAATCTTCAAGTGACCGCACCGCCGCATTGTGATATCAACCCTTTTCTCGAACAGAAGAGAGATTGGATCCAGAAGAAGATCCAGGACCTGGAGTGCATCGCCGGTGGAGATCGCGGACGCGACGATCTGCTCCTTTTCCGGGGTTCCTGGTACCGGCTCACCCAGGGGCAAACCTGTGCTATTCTTGAAGATACCATCACGTACACCACACCCTCGGCCCTGAAAGAAATGCTGGAGGAGCTGCTCCGGCAGGAGATAGCAGAGGTAAGCAGAGAGTATGTGCCGCGGCTCGGCTGCTCTTTGCGATCGGTCTCCATCCGCACCCAAAGGACCCGCTGGGGCAGCTGTTCGGGAGAGGGCACTCTGAATTTTAATCTGACACTAATGGCTCTTCCGGCCCCGCTGCGGAACTATGTTATCCTGCACGAGATAGTCCATCTGGTGGAACGGAATCATGCACCCGCATTCTGGAAATACCTCGGAACTCTCTGCCCGGATTACCGGGCACACCGGAAAGATCTAAAAAAATACTGGATACTGGTGGAACGGAATACGATCTGGCGGGTGTTGCGGAAGGGATAACTAGGTCCGGGTGTTCAGGACTCGTTCCACGATCGCCCGGGAACTGGTGAGTTCACCACCGGTATAACGACCGATTCTCACCAGGCGGCAGCGGATACCGTGTGCCCGAAGTTCTACATCCAGCTCCCCCTCCTCGAAATGTTGGTTGTATCCGAGGGTGATCACGTCGGGGCGGATCTCCTCGATCGGGCGGAACATGTCCCGGAGGTCTCCGAGTCTCGCATGGTCGACAGGCTTCAGTGCACTGATCATCTCTAGCCGCTGGTCTTCGGAAATGATCGGCGGTGGCTTATGTTTCACGTTCACATCACGCGCTACGATGACATACAATTCGTCTCCCAGCTGGCGTGACTCGGTCAGGTAATAGAGATGGCCGGGGTGGAGGATGTCAAACGTGCCGGTGGCAACCACTCTTGTCACTCCAGGACCTCCAGCTCGTACATTCTTCCGTCAGATAGAAAACAGCGCCAGTTCTCCTGGTGGTAGGGATACCCCACGATGATATGGTATCTCCCCGCCCGAGAGAAGAAAGTGAGATCGGCAGAAGAAGGACGCAACATTCCGTTGGGATGGCTATGGGCGCTTCCTGCAACATGAGTGTCCAGAGGCATCATATCCAGATGCATGGTCGCATGACTCTCTCCCCCTATGGTGCCAGGGAGAAGATCCACTTCCTCGATGACCCCGTTATCCTCCCTGAGCAGGGCAGCAAACTCATGAGGATGCGTATGGAGTCCCATCTCACAGAGAACCTGGATCACCCCTCCCCGAATCCCCCGCACTCTCATTCTTTACCACATGGGGTGGTAAAGACAATTAATGATTGCATCGCACCGTATCAGCCCGTTAGTAAAAGAAAAAAATGACGGTCGATCCGCCGGAAATAGTCTGATCAATATTTATTCTTACGGAACATTCCTCTGATAACCACATGATATCTGGATGAAATCCGCTGTCTGCTTCCTCAAACGAACCACGGATGATATCGGAAACTATTTTTCATCGATCAGTGACTCTCTTACGAAGGAGGCTTCCGCATCGGCCGCAGGAAGTAGGAGAGGAAGTCGGCATGGACGACACGTATCAGCGGATTGTTGAGTCTACCGGCGCGGGCATCCTGATCTTTGACCGGAAAACCCTGAACATCCTGGATATGAATCCTGCAGCCTGCCACATACTATCCCGTCGCCCTCAGGAATTGCTGGGCACAAGCCTGGCTTCATTCTTCCCCGAATCGGTCGACTGGGAAAAAAATCTTCGGTCTGCCATTGATTCCCCGCAGACCATCCTTTTCGCCGAAATCACCGATCCATCGGGTATGCGTTCGCAGGTCTGTCATACTATTTCCCCCCTCATCCCCGATTCTGTGTACCTGTGTACCCTCTTTCCCGGCAAACCGGATGGCCACGGGGCCAGTCTCCTGGGAAGCCTCCTCGGCCTGTCCCCGGATCTCCTCTTTGTGCTGAACGAAAAATTCAGGTTCCTTCACTTTTTCTGGGGAAGAGGGAGTGAACATGGCATCGACCCGACCACTCTGGTCGGTAAGACCGTGCACCAGTTCCTCTCACCGGCCAGTGCCGAAAAGGAGAGTGCCCGCTACCGGGAGGTTCTCTCTACCCGGAAATCCCTGCAGTACCGCTCCCGAATCCGCATCAACGGTTCGGTGCTGTTATT
>JAJRCO010000200.1 GCA_028678905.1 Methanomicrobiales archaeon | reverse complement strand
TGCGTCCTGGAAGTTGAACTTTTCCGCGATGAGACCGTTATCCTTCAATTTCTTGAGTGCATAACGGACTGTCCGCGGGGGCAGGCCGCTCTGAGCCACCAGTTGCTTGTATGTTAGTTGCATGCCATCCTTGAACAGACCGAATAAAGTCCGTGAGGAGGGCGGTAGGTGGATATTTTGCATAACTATAAATTAACACTGTTAACATATGAATCTGTCGGTTATTTAGGAACAGAGATCCCATCTCACTAACGATGGAGCGGGAGGAGAAACAGGCGATATTTCTCCTGATTCTGGTAATTTTCATTGTTTCGGTAGCGCATGTAATTCTGTCCATACTTGGAAGCGCTCCCTTTGCCGCGCTGTACAGCGCTGATATTGCCGAAGGGAAGCTGGTGCTGCTTGAGGGCACAGTGGAAAGGGTCACAATCACCCAGGAAGGCGGACATCTGATCCTGCAGGTGCAGGGAGTTCAGATATTCATTCCCGCTTCGACGGGCGTGCAACATATGATCGTTCCGGGAAATCAAATCCGGGTGTATGGAGTTGTTCAGACTTACCGGGGTCAGCGGGAGGTGGTGGTCTCCCGGCTTTCTGATATCACGATATCATGAGGCGTCTTCTCATTATTATATCCTCCTTCTCGGTATAGTATTCGGTCGGTTCTGTTGTCGGAAACAGATTCGCATTAAATGCGAAGAAAAGAGAGGAGGATAGCCTGAATTAAAATTTTTCCCTGAGGCTTTCGGCCTCCTTATTTCGGACGGATTTTTCGGTTTCCGCTTTTTCCCTTTCTGGGCGTTCAGGAATCAGGCATTTCCACTCTCTTCCGATGAGATCGGGTCTGTTCACTGCCAGGACCCCTTCTCTGACCAGGTGGTAGTTCCTGCGGTCCCGGAAGTGGAGGAGCGCTCTCTGTACGCGCTTTTCCCGCTCTTTCGGCACATGGACAGGTTCCATGGTGAACGGGTTGAGACCTGTATAATACATCGTGGTGGAGGCGGTCATGGGCGTGGGAGTGAAGTCCTGCACCTGTTCAGGGTACAGATGGTGGTCGCGCATGTATTCGGCGAGGAAGACCATGTCCTCGATAGTACATCCAGGATGACCGGACATGAAATAAGGAAGTAGATACAGCTTTTTGCCAGATCGAGAGACTGCATCGGCAAAACGATTCCTGAACTCCTCAAAAATCTTATAGCCCGGCTTATTCATGCACGCGGTCACGGCATCTGTTACATGTTCGGGCGCCACTTTCAGGTGCCCCGATACATGATGCCGGCAGATCTCTTCCAGGTAAGGCGAAGGATCCGCACATACCAGATCATGCCGTATTCCTGAACCGATAAAGACCTGCTTCACCCCGGGGATGGACCGCAATCTTCTCAACAGTGTGATCTGGTTTTGCAGGCTGAGTTCGAGAGAAGGACAGGACACCGAGCAGGCGCGATCGTGACATGCTCCTCCCGTTTCCCACCGCGGACAAGTGGCCAGATACATGTTTGCAGTGGGTCCGCCTACATCCTGCACTACACCCTTGAAATCGTCCCTGCGGGTGAACGACTTCACTTCACGAACCAGGGATTCCATAGAGCGGCTCTGGATTATCCTACCCTGATGATGAGTGAGAGAGCAGAAAGAGCACCCCCCAAAACATCCTCGGTGACTCACCACCGAAAATTGTACGGATTCGAGAGCAGGAACGGGTGGCCGGTATGATGGGTGTGCATTGCGAGTATAAGGAAGCTCATAGATGTGATCCAGTTCCGCGGTAAAGAGAGGTTTGGCAGGACGGTTCTGGACGATAACGGTCTTGGGATGAACCTGAACCACTGTGCGTCCCCTGACCGGATCCTGTTCCTGGTAATGAAGGGCAAACGCCCGGGCGTAGCTTTTGGGATCCGCTGCTACGGCGCGATAATCCGGGATCTCCAACCAATCCTTCTCCCGGTGGAGATTTCGCCAGGTTGAGATGCTCATTTTCCAGGCAAGACCCGGGATATCCTGCATGTCCGGGATATCCGCTCCTTTCTCCAGGCGGGATGCGATCTCAACCACCTGACGTTCTCCCATCCCGAATACCAGCAGATCGGCTGGTGCATCGGCGAGGATAGACTGGCGGACTCGATCTTCCCAGTAGTCGTACTGGGCGAACCGTCGGAGACTTGCTTCGATCCCACCGATGACTACCGGGATTTCGGGGTACATCGCATGGATCCGCTCGGCGTAGACGATGGTTGCCCGGTCCGGGCGAAGCGGGATGCCTCCTGGAGAATATACATCCTTCCTTCTCCGCATCCGCCGGGCGGTATACGCGTTCACCATCGAATCGGCGTTCCCGCTGGTGACTCCAAAAAAAAGGCGCGGTGCCCCCAATTTCATGAAATCGTCATTGGATCTCCAGTCCGGTTGGGCGATGATTCCGACCGAGAATCCGCGGTCCTGCAGAACTCTCCCGATCAGGGCGGTACAGAAGAGCGGATGATCGACGTAAGCATCTCCGCTTACCAGGACGATATCGAATTCTTCTATGCCCTGTTCTGCTGCCTCCCCGCGGGACAGGGGAAGAAATGCCTGCAAATCAAAGCGATGCTGGCGAACCCGTTCCATAATTCTGGTCACATTATCGCCATGGCGAAGAATGAACCTATCCAACAGAACAGTCGAGTCGAGAGCGGGGACATCCCGATAACCATTTAAGACAGAAACCCTGATGGAAGGACATTATCAACAATCGCCAAAATGGTTACAAAACAGATCCGATCGATGCGTCATTCTGGGATTCCTCCTCGCATGCCTTGGTACGGGCATCGGGACCCAAAGGTTCGATAATCTCCCGCGATCGACCAGGTTTCCGATACTTTTTCCTGAATTGATGTTCTGTCAGGAACAGGCCCAGGAAATAGTTACTTATCTTTCTACACTGCACCATGTTGTATGGATTTGCTGACTATCATCGGGATCATCATCGTCCTGATCATCATTGTTGGGTTTATTGCACTGTACATCAGCATCTATAACCGCTTCTTTACGCTGAAGAATTCAGCGGATGCAACACTGGGGCAGATCAAGGTCGCCATGAAGAAGCGGCTGGACATGATCGAACAACTCCTCGGTGCAGTGAAGAGCTATGCAAAGTTCGAGCGGGAGACTTTCGAAAAAGTGACCAGTCTTCGAGCCAGTGTGCTCAAAGCGGGGACCGGTCCAGAGGAAGTGGCTCAGGTAGAACGCGAATCCCGTGCGCTGCTGGGAACCCTGTTCGCGGTTGCCGAAGCATATCCGGACCTCAAAACCTCCACCACGGTCACCAACCTGATGGAGTCCGTCAAGACGGTCGAAGCGGAAATCGCCCGCCAGCGGTACACCTACAACAACATATGCCAGCAGTTCAATATCATGCTGGAGACCATCCCTTCGAACTTTATCGGCCGCATGATTGGTCTGGGGAAACTCATTTATCTGGAGTTCGAGGCTGAGATTCAGCAGCCCCCCAAAATCGAGTTCTGAAGCAATGAACGAAAATAGCCAGATCGTGCTGCTGGCAGCCATCACCCTCATCCTCGGAGCTGGGGGTATCGGTCTCCTCGTATCGCTTCCAACCCTGACCCAGGGGAATCTGGTCTGGCAACGCTATGATGGAATATTGCTGGTAAACGG
>JAJRCO010000313.1 GCA_028678905.1 Methanomicrobiales archaeon | reverse complement strand
CTAAGGTTTTTCGTAGCCTAAGATAGGGGATTTTTCATTGAAATCCCTGGAAAATATGTTATACTTCCTTTGTCCGCAATAAAAAATCCGCAATGATAAACCCGAAAATCCGTCGGTATAGATAAACCATACAAAAGAAAGAAAAATATCCCCTTGACAAGTTTACTTATAAGTATATACTATGCGTAAGTTTAAAAAGGGGGTGATTTATGGGTCTACAACTTTTCAAATTGAATTGTGAAAGGTGCGGTCATAATTGGATACCACGAAAAGAAGAAATTAGAATTTGTCCAAAATGCAAGAGTCCTTATTGGAATAAAAAACGGGTCAAATGCAGCAAATAACGGAGGAGAAAGGTCGGGGTTAAACCCATGTTTAAGTTAAAAGGTATTTTACAATTCGTTAAAAAGCCAGGTAGACAGGTTTTACCAAATCCTATTCCTGGCCTGAAACTGGTCTTTAAGGAGGGGGCCGTAGATACCATAAAAAAGGCTAAGGGATGGGCAACCGATGCGGAAATGGCTTTGTCTTTGGGGATCACCCGGGCCTATGTATCTATGATGTCTAAACGCAGAGTTTCCGTAAGCCATAATGTAATCCTGCGGCTTGCCTTTTTGTTGGGTAATATTCGGGGCAACTGGTGGACCTTCTATGAAATCGTGGATAGTGGAGAACCGGTAGATTTTAACCATCCTATTTGGAACGAAGAAAAGTACAAAGGCCGGATTCCCTACAATCGTTTTTCACCAAGTGCGGAATCGCGTAGCCGCGATTATAAGGTTGAAGTGCGTAGTTTTAGCCAAGAATTTCAGCGAAATGGCAAGGTTAAAAAACAGCGGTAAGTTTGAGTAAAATAGAACCCACTTATTCAAGATTTTTTCTTTATTCAACAAACCCCTTGACAATTATAGGGTTATATGATAGCATTTAACCATGCGTAGTTTACATAAGATATACCAGAAGAACCCGACGGAAGATGTAAAAAGCTCGTCGGGCGTATTGTTAAATACCATTAACCTATCTCGTCGGAGAGTATCCGAAGGGGTAGGTTTTTTTGTTTGTAAATAATATCTAACAAAAATGAACAAGGATTAAAAAAATGACTAATCTTTCGCAAGGAAAAGCGGATTTTTTTATTGCCAACAAAGCCCCAGATTGTCAAAGGCGCGAGCCGCGACAGCCTAAAGAGAAATCCGCAGGCGCGAAAGAATCTGGGTGCTTTTTTT
>JAJRCO010000217.1 GCA_028678905.1 Methanomicrobiales archaeon | reverse complement strand
AGGAATCCTGGGAGATCCTGACAGATGCTGAATACCAACCTCTTGATGCTCTTATCTACAGATACCTCATGGAAAATCCTGATGCACATAAGGTAAAGATTGGAATATCATATCTTCCGGCCATCTCATCGATATCCGGGAATCTATTGATATCCTATCACCTATCAGAAAAGGTAAATAGGGGGAGAAATATCTCTCTTCGGTTATCGTATTTTTGTACCCGCTTCCACCGGATGGAGGGGGATTAAGAGAGAGGCCTTATCTCCGGCAGCGAGAATCATGCCCCGGCTTTCCAGCCCGAAGATCCGGGCGGGTGCGAGGTTCACCAGTATCGCCACCTCTTTTCCGATCAGATCTTCCACCGTATAGAATTCAGCAATCCCGCTCACTACCTGCCGTTCCTCTCCCCCTATATCGATGGAAAGGACAAGGAGTTTTTTGGAGCCCTTCACTCTGTTTGCGGAAAGAATCTTTCCGATTCGAATATCCATCCGACCGAATTCGTCGATGGAGATCTCTTCTGTTTTTTTCGCTTTGTTCATCGCTTCTTCGACCCTCTTTTTAAGCAGTTTCTCAAGGTCGCGGATGCGGTCATCCTCCATCTTTACAAATGGTGGTGTGGGTGCGGGAAGCTCCCGGGATGAGGGGTATTCCAGCGCCTCGCGTAGAGGGTACGTATCAACCCGATCGCTGTTCCCCATCATCTCCCAGATCCGCTGCGCCGACTCCGGCATCACTGGTTCCATCAGCAGGGCGAGCGCGTGCACGAGCTGGAGGCAGTTCCTGATCACCCGGGCCGCCGCATCCTGATCGGTCTTGACTAGCTGCCATGGTGCCTGGTTCTGGATGTAGGTGTTGCCATAGGCCGCAAGCCCCATCAGGGCGTCGACCGCGGATTTGAACTCATACCCCCGTACCGCTTCCTCCATTACGTCAGTGGAATGGCGGATCTGGGCCAGAATTATCCCATCGACAGGGACATCCGGAAAAGTGACGAAGAATTTCCGAGTGAAATAGAGGGTGCGGTAGATGAAGTTGCCCAGGGTACCAACCACTTCGTTGTTCACCCGTTCCTGGAAGATCTTCCAGGAAAAATTCAATTCTCGGGTGTGGCTGGTGTAGGAAAGAAGATAGTAGCGGAGATAATCGGCGGGAAGCCCTTTGTCCAGGTAGTCCTCATTGGTCCATACCACGTATCCCCGGCTCTTCGAGAATTTTTGATCATTGACTTTGAGCATCCCGCTCGCCACAATCGCCTGGGGCACACCATAGCCGGCCCCGCGAAGCATCGACGGCCAGAAGATGGTATGGTGATAGATGATGTCGCTTCCGATGAAATGGGTAACCGGCGCGGTGTCCCCGCACCAGTAGGTCTTCCAGTCCTTTCCGTGGTTTTCAGCCCATTCTTCGGTGAAGGAGATGTAGCCGATGGGTGCATCCACCCATACGTATACCACCAGATTATCATTCCCGGGAAACTTCACCCCCCAGTCAAGGGTGCGGGTGATGCACCAGTCGTGGAGCCCCTCCTTTACCCAGCCGAGCGCATAATTCCGGGCGATTTGGGTTCCGCCCAGATCAGGTAGGTAGGAGAGAAGAAAATCCTTGAATTCACTCAGGCGGAAGAAATAGTGCTCCTGCTCCCGGAGTTCGGCCGGAGACCGACAGACCTTGCAACAGGCACTCTTTATCTCCCCCGGTTCCAGATGGCGGCCGCATCCCTGGTCGCATTCATCTCCCCGGGCGGGAACGCCGCAATATGGACAGATCCCTTCCACATACCGGTCCGGGAGGAATCGTTCGCATTTCGGGCAGTAACTCTGCTGGATAACTTTGCGGTATACATACCCGCGATCGATGAGTCGCTGGACAATGGCCTGTGTCCTGCGGGTATTGGTCTCACCGTCTGTCATCCCGAAATGATCAAAATTCACCGAGAGGCGGCTGAACGAGTCCGCAAAATGCTGGTGGTAGCGGAGAGACAGGTCCCGAGGTGATATTCCTTCTTCTTCAGCACTGACCACGATAGGAGTTCCGTGGTTGTCAGATCCACAGATGAAGACCACCTCCTCTCCCAGCCTGCGGAGAAACCGGACATAAAAGTCTGCTGGCACGTAGGTTCTGAGATGACCAAGGTGGCAGCGTCCGTTGGTGTAGGGTAGCCCACAGGTGACCAGCATGGGATGACGCGTCATCCCTAGATTTTTCTCCTTCGTGCTATAAATAGGATAATACCGCATGTCCAAACGGATCAAAATCCCTGTTCGGTCACTCGGATCCGAAGTCGAAGAGCCGGCAATACCCGCACTCGCCGCCTGGATAGCAGCCCACCGTGGTCTGGAAGCCGATCTGATCACCTACCAAATGGAAGAGTCGCTTCAGGTTCAGGGAGGAGTCGATTTCCCTGCCGCAGGGGGGCGTTTCTACGAGCCCCGGCTGATCGCTGCGATCCGAAGCATCAACGGTGGAGTCCTGTCTGGGGAACCGGCCTTGGATCATCGGTTTTTCATCGGAGATGCGGAACGGGTTGTGTCCTTGCGAAAAGGCGCCTGGTGTTCCCTGCCGGCCCCTCACCTATGGGGAGTTCGGGATGCATATTACCACGATACGGATGAGTTCCAGGAGGCACTCTGCCGGTGTGTCGGGCAGCTCCTGCGAACCATGCGAGATCGGGGAATAAAGGGGCATATCCTTCTTTGCGACGAATATCTTGAGGAAGAGATAGAGAAGCTGGCCGGCCCCCGGGTCCTGATGTACACCGAAAATCCGCATCCGAAAGGGCTGTCCATTCTCCTCGAGCACCAGCGGAGTATCGCGGTGCCCGGAGAACGAGTGGAGGTTGCCCTCAGCCTGCTTGATGAATTCGATATCAACCGCCTCATAGTTGTCGACCCCTCCCGTGATGTTCTGGTCCGGGTTCAGTCACATTTCGATCCCGGCTCATACGAGGTAGGGGGGTACTGCAGAAAAGAATGTGGTGGTTATTGGAGTCAGCTCATCGATTCTGCTTTTATCATTCGATAGATTCAATCAATGCGACCATCTCGCGAATCTGACGGCTGTTGTGCAGGAGAAGAAAGACGAGGCGGTCCCACAGGGAAAAATTAAAAGATCCCCCTGCTGCGTGTGCATGCCCTCCCCCCCGGAATTCGCGGGCGACGAGATGGCTGATGGGAGGAACGGAACGGATGGAAAAGCGCCCACTCGGGTAGATAAGCAGTTCAATGTCGGTGTTCAGGGTCTTGCGGATGGCCGCCGCGGTTTCGCTCGGGTACCCGAACTGGGGGGCGACAGCGATGCGATGGCGATTCCCGTAGATACGGGTTTTCCGCAGGCTTTTCTCGATGTCCTCCTCCATGTCATGCTGAATGATTCGGTACTGTTCCTCGATAAACGGGTCGGAGAATACCCCTTTCGCGAGACAATCACGTACGTGATCCCGATTCTCCTCGCGTGAGACGACCCGGGCGAGGATCGCGGCCCGCGGGTCCTGGTTCCTCCACAGGTCATAGTCGCACACCACAGAAGCCACCTCACCAGCTACTGGGTCATCAGGGCGTAAATCTCTTGATACGATGCCGCAGGCACAGACTTGGGTGTCCACGACCAGAAGATCCACCCGTCGACCGATGCGATCGAGTTCTTCCTGCTGCCACCGGTGATGGTCCCGCCATGCGATCCTCCACCCATTCTTTTTCGCCCGGTCGACCTTCTCTTCGATCCCATTCTGGTATCCAAGGTCGGTGATGGAGAGGAGATCTCCTTTTCCGGGCAGGGATGCCGTTTTCCCCAGGATAAAAGGAAAGTTACCCACGGAACAGAAAACCGTGAACACCTCTCCGTAGGCCATCCTGTGGATCGCGTCCGCTCCCACCGCATCGAGGTCGTTATGGGTCAGATGCACGACGTGGGATGCGCGTGATGCAAGCGCGTCCAGGAGCCTGTCTGCACCGTTTGATGGTCGAGCTGTAACGATGATGCGTCACCTTGCCTATAGTCTTCGCAGGGCAGATCATAAAAGGTCCTGTTCGTCTGCCCTTCTTTTCAGAAATGCGATCATTTATTAGTCGGTTGGTAGAATATATCAGTCACCTGCCTCAGTAGCTCAGACTGGGAGAGCGCCAGACTGAAGATCTGGCTGTCCCCGGTTCAAATCCGGGCTGAGGCATCCGGTGTTCAGGTTCAAATCCCCTCCATTAACTTTTTAATGATACTACCTGACCACTCTGTATGACATCTTCCATAACGACAGACCATGGT
>JAJRCO010000135.1 GCA_028678905.1 Methanomicrobiales archaeon | reverse complement strand
GCGAGCGACCGCCGGACAGGCTGGTGAAAAGGTCACGGCCGCACGTGAGCGTATCCAGGCGAATCTCGCTGTTGCCAAGGAGCGGCTTGCGGAAGCCCAGCATACCGTTGTCGAGAAGACAAAGCAGGCGTCCAAGGCGACCGATGAATATGTGCATGACAATCCCTGGAAGTCGGTGGGTATCGCGGCTGGCGTGGGTCTGGTTGTGGGGCTGCTGATCTCTCGCGGGCGTTAGCAGATGCCGGAGCATTCCGGGCTGCTGGATTCCGTTAAGCGGTTGTTTGTCACGCTGGCTGGCGTAGTTGCCACCCGGCTCGAACTGCTGGCGAACGAGTGGCAGGAAGAGCGGCTGCGCTTGGTGCAGATGCTTTTCCTCGCCCTGTTCGCGTTTTTTTCTTTTTGCGTGGGCGTGGTTCTGCTCGCGATCTTCGTCGTGGTCCTGTTCTGGGACGAGCACCGTCTGGGAGTGCTGGCGGCATTGAGTCTGGCGTTCTTCATCTCCGCCGCGTGGATGGGCATGATGCTGCAAAACAAATTGCGGCATGGATCGAAACTCTTTTCCGCCAGTCTTGCCGAGCTCGCCAAGGACCGGGAGTCACTGGGGGAGCAACATGAATGAGCGCCTGCTTGAACTCAGGCAGCGGCGGGGTGAGTTGCTGGAGCGGATCGACGCGCAGCGCGCCCAGTTGGCCGAGATTGCCTCGATCTGGGAGCAGCCATTGGCGATCGCTGATCGGGGTATGTCGGTCGTACGCTTCCTGCGTGATCACCTGCCCATTGTTGTCGGGGTCGCTGCGCTTGTTGTTGCGCGCAGGCGGGGTCTGCGGGGCCTGCTGAAACGTGCGTTGCGGGTGTGGAGGACGTTCCGTTTCTTCCTCGGATTGCGGCCAGGGCTCTAGGTGACGTCGAGCATTGCGCATCCCTCCGATTCTGCACGCCGTCATCCGACTTGGCGCATCGAAAGTGGCAATCGTTTTTCAAGCCGGCATCGTAGGATAGCAGGCGAATGGGGATGAGTCCGAGTTAGGCTGCTCTCCAGG
>JAJRCO010000121.1 GCA_028678905.1 Methanomicrobiales archaeon | reverse complement strand
TCCAGGGTGATGTTGACGTCCATGCCAAAGATCCCGATCTTGGGATCATAAGACATGCCGGGGAAATCGGTGTGTTCTTCAATCCCAAAGGAAAAGTTCCCCTGGTCATCGAACTGGGACGGGTTGAGTTTCCGCTGCACGATGGTAAACGCGGTCTCGATGAACGTGTCCGCCTTTTTCCCTCGCAGGGTAACCTTGCATCCAATGGGTGCGCCCTTGCGGATCCCAAATGCCGGGAGAGTTCTCTTGGCCACCGTCTTTACGGGGAGCTGGCCGGTGATCTTCTTCATCACATCCTCGGCCTTGGAAAGCTTCTCCCCGCTCTCTCCCACTCCCATGTGCACGACCACCTTATGGATGGACAGATTCTGCATCGGATTCATGCTCCGACCTCCCAGCGGGTGGCGGCCTCGCGGGTCTTGCCGACCACAAAGACATACCGCTCCACGGTGTCAAAGAGCGCCTTCTCTGTTTCGTCTTCTAGGCGCACCTGGGTGGAGATGCTGCCGGGACGTCTTTCGATTCCTACGATCTTTCCGATCCTGCCCCGGTGCTTACCCCCGATGACCATGGCATAGTTGCCGGTCGCGAAGGGATAGTGGTCCACCACGGTTAAGCGGGGAGCCGCAGCGTCCTGGGGATCTCCCAGAGTAACAATCACGCTGTCACCGGGCTTCACCGTATGATCCTCGACCAGGAGATTAGCACCAAAGCGGAGGTTCAGCTGGATCCGTCCTCCCGGAGTGATGGTCTTCCCCTTTACCTTGCAGAGGCGGGTCCTGGCCTGGTCTGCGGGTACTTCCTTGGCGACAATTTTCCCTCGGTTATCCCGCAAAATGAGGAAGTGTTTCTGGAGCCCGGGCATGGAGATCACATCGAATAGGCCGATGCCTCTTCGGGGATCCTTGCAGATCTGCCCGTTCAGGATCACCTGCTTATCATTGAGGATCTTCTGAACCTCCTTCATATTCTGGGCATACTCCATCTGGTCGCGCATCCATACCGCGAGGGGGAGCGCCTGGGCACTATGTGGCCCTGGCGCGGTCTTGGTGATGAACTTGTACACTTTCTTCCCAATTCCCCAGGGTTCCGGAGCGGTCAATCTCTTCTGATGATCGCCCATTATTCTGCCTCCTCTCCGAGTCGCTCTTTGCGCAGTGCGTCCTTCAGATTCAGCTTGGTAATCTGCACGTTGGAGGGATTCACCGGCCGGGGAACCTCGGTTCCGTCTGCCTTGGTGCTGGATATGCCGTGGACGTAGAGCATAGCGTCTTTGCCATTCACGTCGTCAACTTGACCGCTCTGCCCGGCGAAATCTCCCCGCAGGACCTTGACCGTATCACCCTTCACCACGCGGGTCCTCCGGTGGTTGTAGGTTTTTCGTAGTTCCGGACTCAAGGGTGCATGCAGATATTTACCCCGCACGTGGATAGGTGCCGTGTAGCGGGCTTTTCGTTGTTTCCTGGGCTGGGTGCTTGCTGGTGTAGTCATTGCCTTCCTCTCCTACACGATGATGGTCGCCATGGACGCGATCTTGGGATATCTTTCCGCGACCTCGCGGGCGACCGGCCCCTTAATCTCTGTTCCTTTTGGCTCGCCATTTTCGTTCACGATCACCACGGCGTTGTCGTCGAAACAGACCCGCAACCCGTCCGGGCGACGGAACTCTTTTCTCTGACGGATTACGACCGCCTTCTCCATCTTTTTCCGCATATCCGGAGTACCCTTTTTCACAGAGATGGTGGCCTGATCCCCCAGGCCCAATTTGGGCTGGCGCCGCCGCACTCCATGGTAGCCATCGACGGATATGATCTGCACCACCCGTGCGCCGGTGTTATCAGCGCAGGTGAGCCGCGTTCCCGTCTGCAGAGATCGGGGAATGTGCGAGAGCATCGCCTTCATTCCTTCTTCACCTCCACGACGACAAAATTCTTGGTCTTGGAGAGGGGTCTGCATTCTGCGATGGTGACGATATCCCCTACCTTTGCGTGAATACAGGGTGGATTGTGGGCATGGAATTTGGAGAGGCGCTTCTCGTACCGGTTGTACTTCTTCACCTCGTGGAGGTAGTCTCGGGCGACTACGACCGTCCCATCCATCCTGTCGCTCACGACCTTACCGGTGATCACCTGGCCGCGCACCGGTAAGATGCCATGAAACGGACAATTCATATCCGAGCATTCGGTCTCGGGCGCTGAAATGTCCAGTCCGATATTTCGTGCCATTATGTTATCCTCAATAGTTCGGTGTTTTTAGAGTGATTCTTTTCTCGGGTGACATGACCAGTGCGGAACCGTCCACATCCACCATTGTCCCGTCCGGCAGGGTGAATCGAAAGGTGTTGGGATGTTTGGGTATCATCTTCACCCCTGAGGCGGTGCTGATGCGGAGCATGTTCCGGGTTTCGTCGATGACGGTCCCGGATATTCCCTGATGATGGGGGTTGCTCGCCCGCATTACCATGACGGGAAGTCCGATCAGTTCGTGTCGCAGAATGTTCCGCTGGTTGATCATGCCGCTCTCCGGCTGTTCATTTCGGTGAGAATCCGGGCGACGGTCCGTTTCAGTTCACGGATCCGTCCCGGGTTCTCAGTGGCCCCCCCGCTGGAGACCTTGGCATACTTCTGGATCAGCTCCAGGCGCAGCTTGGAGAGCTGTTCGGTGAGCTCGACATCGCTCATCTGGTGGACCTCGTGGGCCCGGAATATGGCCATCTCAAGCGACCTCCTCATCCACGTCAGTGGACTCATCGAGGCTCTCTTCCACGTCCTCGCCGACTTCAAGCACTTCGATACGGCGCTGGGGCGGTTTGGGGGGCTCAGCATCGGCTACCTGGAAATCATCGGGGAGGTGAGCATCGGGTGGGATGATCATGACCTGCACGCCGATCACACCCAGCTTCTTGATGGCGATAGCGTAGCCATGTTCGACGATGGTCATGCTCGGTTCACCGGAATGCTTGATGTATCCCTCCACAAACTTCTGCACCCGTGCGCGAGGCCCGGTCAGTTTGCCGGCGATGATCACCTCACAGCCCAACGCTCCGGCATCCATGACTCGGCGGATGATGCTCTGGCCGGCCTTGCGGAAATACCAGCCCCGCTCGATGGCATTGGCCAGCCGCTCAGCCATAATCTGGGCGTTGAAGTTGGGATTCTTCACCTGCTGGACATCCACCTGGGGGCTCTCCACTCCGTAGGTGGTGGCCAGCTCCTGGGTGACCTGGCGGACCAGTTTACCACCCTTGCCGATAACGATGCCTGGTTTCTCAGCGAAAATGGTCACCTGAGTGCCGATGGGGGTACGGGCGATATCCATGCCGCCGAATCCGGCCCGTTTCAGCTCCCGGTTGAAGTACTTCTCCACCCGGGCGCGTCGAACGCCTTCCGACACGAATTTTCTCTCCACCGCCATCAGGACACCTCCCGGACGATGACTTCGAGGTTTACTGTCTCCCGGCGTTTCGGGGTGGCCCGCCCCATCGCACGGGGGAAGAATGCAGTTGTACGCCTGCCCCGGTTCGCAGCGACGTGGACAATCTTTAAGGCACCGGTGTCCAGCCCGATGTACTCCGCGTTCTTCTTCACCGACTCCAGGAGTCGGATGTACTCTTTCGCGGCCTTCACCGGAAAGCGGCCGGAGGCGACCTTCGCGATTCCATGTTTGTGGGCTACGTTCCGCTTGAACCGGCGGAACGGGATCGCCTTCTGCAGGTCTCGTACCTGGGCGAGATAGGCGATCGCGTCGTCGGCATTCTTCTTTCGGAGGAACGCGGCAATCTCGATCGCATGCTTCGGAGAGATATCGAGCTCTGTTGCCATGGCCCGTGCGGTGTTCTCCCCGCCGATCTCTTTCATGTAATTTGTTCTCACCATGGCCATCACTTCAGCGGTACGTATTTACTCGACCGTGTCGCTCCGATACCGGCCGTTCCATGGGCCACCTTCCGCCGGGTGAGTGCGAACTCACCGAAGTAGTGGAAGACCGCTTCCGGCTGGATATCGACTTTCACGAATTCTTTTCCGTTGTATACATCGATGGAGCGTCCCACCATGGCCGGCATTACGATCATAGTGCGCAGGTGCGTACGGATCTTTTCATCGCCTTTGCGGACCCGGGTGAGGAGGTGCTCCTCTCCCCGGGTGAAACCACGCTTCACTTTGCGCCGCGCACGGGCAGGCATTAGGGCAATGAGTTCGGTGAGCCCCATCTGCTGCAGCTCCGGGATCGTGTACCCGCGGTAGGTGAATTCCTCCCGCCGCCGGGGTAATCTTTTCTGACCTTTCTTTACCATCCCATTTCACCTCACTTTTTCTTCTTCCCCGTTCTGCGGGCTGCCACCATACCGACCGTCCGGCCGGGAGAGGTGCCCCGCGCAACCGTCTTGGGCCTTCCCGCATGCTGGTGAGCGCCACCCCCAAAGGGATGATCGATCACGTTCATGGCCACTCCTCGAACCTTGGGCCAATTTGAAGCGGAAGTATGCATCTTGTGGTACTTCTTACCTGCCTTCACGAACGGTTTCTCTCCCCGTCCGCCGCCGGCGACCACACCCACCGTGGCCATGCACCGTTCGTCGAACCATTTGAGCTTCCCGCTGGGCATGCGGATACCTACCTTGTTATTCTCGGACCGGCCCATCACTGTTGCCTGGACGCCTCCCGAGCGGACAAATTTGCCACCATCATTGGGGCGTGCTTCGATGTTGGATACCATCGCACCGACTGGAATGTTCTTTAATGCCAGGGTGTTCCCCACCTTGACTGAAGAATCCTTCCCCCAGGTAATGGTGTCTCCTACCCCGATTCCTTCAGTGGCGAGGACGTAGGTGGTCTTTCCCTCGGCGAGTCGTACAAGAGCCACCGGACCATGGCGGGCCGGATCATGCTGGATGTCGATGACCGTGCCTGTGGTGGTGGTGTGATTAGCACCAGCATGCGCCACTGCGGCGCGGTAGAGATGGGAAGGTGCTCGGTAGGAGGGACCCCCCCTGCCCCGGTTCTGTGTCTGAATACGATGTCCCATATCTTCTCACCTACATGATCCCGAGCCGGCTGAGGATTTCCTCCGCGGCTTTGTCTTTCACGAACCGCACGATGGCCTTCTTGTTGCCCTTGGGGGTCATCATGGTCCGAACTGACTGGATTTCCTGTTCATAGGTCTGTTCCAGTTCCCTCTGGATCTGATCCTTAGTGGCCAAGATATCCACCACGAACTGGAGAGTGTTTTCCCGATCCGCCATCATCATGGCTTTCTCCGTGACCAGGGGGTATTTGAGAATCATTCCTGTATCCCTCCCAGATGCTTCAGCGCGGCTTCCGTCCAGATGGTCAGACGTCCTGCCTGGGTGCCGGGTGCCAGCAGCTCGGTGTTCAGGCTGGTGACACTCACCGCATCCACCCCGGGAAGATTCATTGCCGCACGGAGGGGTTCTGCAGAGGTGACGATGAGGATGCTCTTCCTCTGTTTGAATCGCCTTCCACGCAGTTTTCCCCGTCCCGGGCGGACCTTCCGGGAATCCTTCGATCGCTGCACGTCAGGGTACATCCCCAGGGTCTGCAAGGCTGCTGCCACGTCTTCTGTCTTCTGGAGACCTTCCAGACGGTCCTCCACTACTACGGGCAACAGGCAGTCGAATTGGTGACCCCGTGATCGGACCAGCATCTCGTTCGCCGTTGCGGCGATCGCAGACCGGAGTGCCTTCTTCTTCTCCTTCTTGTTTACCTTCTCTTCCAGAACCTTGAGTACTTTCGGGGGATGTGCCTCGCGCCCGCCCTTGGCCTGAGGGACCCGGGCTGCCCGGGACCCATTCTTCAGACGGGGAACGTGAGATACTCCGCGCCCGCTTCCCCAGGAATGCGCCGAAGTCCGGATCCCCGCGTAGGGATGAGCCCCATGGGGCTGGTAGCGGGTGCTCTGCAGGGCGAGAACGGTTCGTTTGATTAGATCGGGACGGTATGCTTCTTCAAAAACCGCGGGGAGTACCAGATCCCCGACCACCGCACCATCGAGCGATTTTAGCTGTGCCTTCATCGTTTCCTCACCCCTGCTTGCTTTCGGTGCTCACAAATTCGACAACCGGCACCCGGGTCTTGTGTTCACCGAGCCGCACCGCGGGTCTGACCCGCACCAGTCTCTTCACCGGGCCAGGAATCGACCCTTTGATGACCAGGTAAGGATTACGCACCAGGCCATAGTGGAGGAAACCCCCGGCGGGGGTGATCTCCTCACCACGGGCACCGACCTTCAGCAATCTCTTGTTAAACTCGGTTCTCTGCTGGTAGCCCATCTGTCCTAGCTGGGGTACTTGCCAGCGGACGTGATGCGGGTGCCAGGGGCCGAGGTTCCCGATATGTCGTGCTCTTCCCACTGCGTGTTTCCGCTTGCGGAGCTTCACTCCCCAGCGCTTGATGGGCCCCTGGGTTCCCTTACCCTTGGTGATCGCGGTCACATCCACATACATGCCTTCGCTGATGAAGGCGGAAGGCTGGATCTCGGTACCCAGAAGAGAAAGGCCAAAATCAAGTCGTTTTTGCAGGTCTTTTCCTCCGATTCGAATTTCCATCAGATCGGGGACCTTCTTGGGAACCCCGGTGATGCGCTCGTGAAGAGTATGAGTGACGACCATGAGGTCGTGTATCGATCCTTCCCGAATACCGGTGGTAATCTTTTCAATAGTGCCCGCCCGGTCGTGTTCTTTCGGAAGGGTAATCCGTCGTGAGAGATCGCCGTCAAGGGCTTCTGCCCAGACTTCGGTCAGGGCATGATCGCCGTACGAATCGTGTGTATACGCTCGCAGAGCGGCGACCTTCATCGGTGGAATCTCCACGATGGTGACCGGTACCCTGATATCCTTTCCTTCGGTTGGGCTGAATTTGTGGTCGTCCACCATGATCACGTGGGTCATTCCCACCTTGTAACCGGCAATGCCCTGCAGAGTGGGTTCTCCCTCAGAGTCCGCCCAGGACTGGTACCGGGGGATATGACTCTTTGCCCGTTTACGAGGACTGTAAGCCAGAGAACCCCTGCGTGGCCTGTTGATCTTCGGCATGGTTTGTTCAACTCTCTATCTCTGTTCGTTCAAGCGATGCTCGTGCCGTACATGCTGTGCTACCGTGTGCTGATCCCGAGGAGGGCGAAGTACACTCCTGAGAGGTCTACTGTGCCCATCGCACCCGATATTCCCTGTCCGTGCGTGAGGGAAAAGTCCCCGATGTAAGCCCGGAAGGATACTCGTCTCGCGAAGAGATCCTGACAGGACATCCGCTTCCGGTCAATGCCGGAAATGGGCTCGCACAGCGCGTGCGTCCACCCTGCGGATCCGTCAGATCCAGCTCTGTCAGCCCGTTGTGCCTGCACAACTCCTTCGGTTTTTAACCCCTTGAAGGGTTATCACACCATCTAAGGTGGACACTATCTGGTGACCACCTAACGGCTTCCTATAACATTCGAGTGATATTTATATAAACATTCTGATGAAC
This sequence comes from Methanomicrobiales archaeon, assembly GCA_028678905.1. Classification (GTDB taxonomy): domain Archaea; phylum Halobacteriota; class Methanomicrobia; order Methanomicrobiales; family JACTUA01; genus JAJRCM01. Next base: position 3,860 of record JAJRCO010000121.1, on the reverse strand, counting down.
TGCAGAGAAAAATAGGAGTAAAAGAGCGTCGCCCTCATCACGCTACTCCTATCCCGAGGGAAATGGTTTACTCGTAATACAGTTCCCCTTCAGCGTTGATGAAGACCGCGATTTCGTCCAGGAGATTTCTTCCTCGGCAGCGTTCGGCCGCCGCGGTGCGAACGTGATTAAGCAGGCTGATGGTATCATACCTCACCTTGATCCCTCTCTTTTCTGCTTCGCGATAGATGAGCGGTGGCACTTCGAGGAGGTCCGTTCCCGCCTTGATTACACAGAGGGGTGAGGCATCCAGGCTGTAGAGAAACATGATGGTCTCCTTGGCACGGCGGATCTTATCAAGCGCGGCCTTCTCCACGGTACAGACGTTTGCTTTTGAAGTGCCGATACGATCGGCGATCTGCTGCTGGGTCAGACCCTGTTTCCTGTACCTCAACACCTCTTTCTGGCGATCGGTGAGGAGGGTATCTTTCATGCGTATTACGTGTACTGATTAAAAATTTAAACGCTTTTGTTTAACCAGGCATCCCGGATATAAAAAGAAAGAGGGTACTTCACAATATTTATATTTCATATTGATGGATATCTACCCTTGTATTAACCAAAAATGAGGTGTAATACATGGTTGTTAAAGTAGGCGTAGCCAAATTGGGCAATATTGCGAGCGGCGTTATGGCAGAGCTGCTGCTCGATGAACGTGCCGACCGAGAGGACATGCAGACATTCATGGCCACCAGCGGTACCAAACTCCAGCCAGAAGATATCGACCGCGTCGTTTCCACCATGAAGGCATGGAAACCTGACTTCGCCATTGTGGTTTCTCCCAATGGTGTTCTTCCCGGACCCACTGGGGCACGCGAAGCGTTAGCTGCCGCGGGAATCCCCGTGGTTATCATCACCGACGACATCACCAGCAAGAAAGAGGAATGGGAGAAGATCAAGGCCAGCAAGTTCGGTTACATCATCATGAAGGCTGACGCGATGATCGGCGCCCGCCGAGAGTTCTTGGACCCCATCGAGATGGCCGACTACAACGGTAACCTGGTAAAGGTGCTCGCCACTACCGGTGCGTTCCGCAAACTCCAGATGGAGCTGGATAAGGTCATCGACCAGGTGAAGGCCGGCAAGAAGGGTGCCGATCTGGTCCTGCCTAAGATGGTGGTAAACTCCGACAACGCTACTAAGGGAGAATTCTCCAATCCCTATGCGCTGGCAAAGGCCCGGGCCGCTTACGAGATCGCCCAGTCGGTCGCCGGTGTGAACGTCAAGGGTTGCTTCATGACCAAGGATTACGTGGACTATGTGCCCATCGTCACCAGCGCCCACGAGATGATGCGTGCAGCCGCCAGCCTGTGCGACCAGGCACGCGAACTCGAAAAGGGTATGGATGCAGTCATCCGCAAGCCCCACAAGAAAGACGGCATGATCGTTTCCAAGACGAAATTGATCAGCAAGCCCGAGTAACCCCCCTTACCTTTTTTTCTGCATTTTTTTACCCAAAGCAGCCATTCACTCAAACGAATTATCTTCACGATAGGGACTTGCCAATCGAGGATTCTTTCGTCCCCATTTTTTCTTTTACCAGAATGTAATACCCCGAATATCTCCTGTGGTATCCGTCCCTGACAGACGAACATGATTAAAAGAAGCAGAGATGGACTTGAGATATCGGCGGTTACATAGTGAAAGAAGTATGACACCGTTGGCCCACCTCACTTATTGGTTAAGAGTTTCCGGAGTCTTTTTACCCACTTATCTAGATACCCAGATTCCCCCTCTCTCGGTGGAAAAATGCAGCCAGATCTTCCGGGCTGGTGAGGATCAGTGGCTCCAGGTGAAGGCGCTCCATAAAAGAGGAATCGGAAAGGGAGGTCGGATTGGGATTGATGCGGGCGATCAAGGAACAGAAGGTACGAAAATCCTTCCCTTTCCCAGACGGGATGAAGAAAACGGACAAGTTGAAGGCGTGTGTCCCCATAGCCCGGTAGAGATCGATGAGCGACAGAATTCCTTTCGTGAACTCTGAAAAATGATCGGGAAATTCCTCCAGGGTCGCACCGGGAAAAATCCCCAGAATCTCTTTCTCTCCCACCGGCACAGCGTGGGCGATCCAGGTGATCGTGTCCCCGAAAAGGAACCTCTCCGACTCCCCCTCGGTGTTGGTCAGGTCTAACCAGAAATTCCTCCCGGTCCGCCGGTGGTATTTCTGGGCACCTTCCCGGATCCGGCGCACCCGTTCTGGGGGGTGCGCATCCACCAGCCCTTGAAGATGAGGATGAGCGAGGCTGGCACCTGCGGAGGGCAGGAAGTTCCAGTTGATGGAGGCAAAACCTTTGCGCCCGGTAAGCGATTCCACCTGTCCCCGCAGGGCGTCTTCAATCTGCGATGGAGTAAAGCGGTCCACCATATGAGATCTCGTGATCACGCTCACCGTGTGCCATGCTGCGAAGGGAAAAAGATTGGGGAAGGTGACACTCTCCCCGTGCACGATGCGGCTCCCGTTCTGAAAGGTGGGGGTCACCTGTTCCACCTGGACTGGACAGAATGGGCATCCTTCTGTCGTATAACACAGAGTAGGAGTCTGGTCGATCCCTCGTTTTATGCGTTCAGCGTTGATCCGGCAGGTAAGGCCCGTCACCTGGTCTCTCCGGTACTCAATCGTTCCATTCAGGGTTGCGACTTCTTCGACCGAAAACATCTGACTTCTGAAGTAGGGGTTGAACCGGGGCAGGAAAAACCTTCCGACTGATACCAGGCAGAAAAAAAGGGGAGGTTGGGGAATGGAGTTTACACGACGTACTTACCCAGGAGGCGGATAGAATTGGTTACATCGGGTCCAATGGGGGATCCGAAGATGATCTGGGTCACACCAGCCTTCATGAGCTCGTCGCATTTCATCTTCACTTCTTCCGGAGTTCCGGCGATAGTGAAGGCATCGATCTCCTTGTCGGATACTAGTTCTCCCACCGTCTTAAAGTCGAACTTGCCCAGTGCTGTTTTGATCTTTGCAACAGTGTCAAGGTTCAACCCGTGGCGGGTAAGGAGCTCCGGTGGTGAACCGGCAGCGATGAACGCGGCGACAATCTTTGCCGCATTGCGGGCTTTGTTCTTGTTCTTGTCGATGGACATGGCAGTGTACGCACCGATATCAAAGCCTTTCTTTCCCACCTTATCGGTGGCTGCTTTGATGATCGGGATGGCGACCTGGAAGTCCTTCGGGTTCGACGCGTTGATAAGGGCACCGTCTCCGACCCTTCCGGCGAGGTCAAGGACTTTGGGTCCCTGAGCGCCGATGTAGATTTGAACACCCTTCTTCTTATCGGGGAGGGTGACGCCGGTCAGTTTCGCTCCGTCGTAATTGAAGAACTGGCGGTTGGGCATTTTGTTCACGGTTTCCCCAGCGCACAGCTGGCGGATGACCGCGACTGCCTCTTCAAGCCGTGCGACCGGCTTTTCCGCATTAATGGCGATCTTGGGCAGGGTGGAGAGATCTCCGGGTCCGATACCCAGGACTGCACGTCCATCAGAAATTTCGTTGAGCGTGCAGAAATAGGATGCCATCGCGGCGGGGGTGTCGGTGAACGAGTTCATGATACCCGGTCCCATCTTCAGGCTGGTCGTGTTAGCGGCAACCATCGCAAGGGTGGGGTAACAGTGGCGGTTATTGTAGTGGTTAGTGATCCATGCATAGTCGATATCTTTGGATTCAGCAAGTTTGCAGTAATTTACTACTTGCTTGACATTGATGTTTCCTGGAACAAATTCAATTCCATAGCTCAAGGCATTTCACCTCATGAACTAATAACGCATCGAGAGTTAAATACATTACCTTTTTTCGTTGAATCGTCGTATCATCGGGCGTA
>JAJRCO010000309.1 GCA_028678905.1 Methanomicrobiales archaeon | reverse complement strand
CATGGCCGTGAAAGGCATGAAGTCCGGCGACGTCCGCGAATACCGCAGCGTTGAACGCAAACTCCTTGAAGGCATACAAGACCCCCAAATCAACAGCCTCATGAAGAAACTCGATGAATGGGGCATCCCCCGCGAACTCGCAAGCGTCGCGCTCAACGTGGCAAAGAACAATGGGCTTCTTCCGAAAGTGTTAGGAGCCGGAAATAACGGCTTCCAAAACCAGACAGAAGGAAGAATATAATGTGCGACTCCCCAAAGACATCATTCAAAAGTATGGCATCAGTAAAAAGGCTTGGAAAGTGTTGCGCCATCAACACAACAAAAGAACCCCAAGTCATTCAACTCATAGGAGTGTTAGAGTAACCATGCCGCGAAAGACGAAGCGCCGACACGGTGGACATCGTAAATTCACTTTGCCCGTTGCGCCGCTGGCCGGACTCGCAGCTGGCATGTACGAGCCAGTCAGCAATGCGATGCGCGGAGATTTCAAGGCTGCCATTGATTGGACGCTCTTCAACTATCTCGGGTTTGGCGGATTCCGCACCGGCGTCCTTTCGTGGCATCCTGAGGGCCTATGGCGTGGTGCCATGCCGTTGATTGTCGGCGTTGCAGCTCACAAACTGGCCGGCAGATTAGGCATTAACCGAGCTATCGCCAAGGCTGGCGTTCCCATCTTGAGGGTCTAAATTGGACAAATGGGTAAGAATCGTCGCTGACGGCACCGCAGACACCAGCAGCACCGACGCGACAGAAGTTCAAATCGGCACCGGAGTAACCGTGCCCTCATGGGCTAAAAGCGTCTTAGCTGCCCAATTCGCGTTGGGCGACATCACCATGACCACAGCCGAAGACATCGCCGGCTACTTCAGACTCGCCAACGACAACAACACCATCGACCCCTTGAACTATCCGATGCCCGTCATTCCCGCTAATCTCGCGGGTGCAGCAGCTGGCCAGATGCACTTTCCAGTCACGGTTCCGGTCATGCAGAAGGTCGCTGAATCAGACATCATAAGAATGTATGCTGCTTTCGACGCGGCCACCACCGGGGTGCATCTCTTCGGCGGCTACCTCTTGTTCAGCGATTATG
>JAJRCO010000284.1 GCA_028678905.1 Methanomicrobiales archaeon | reverse complement strand
ACGCTCAATGGCCCGACGGTACGGGTCTGCTTGGCCACCGCGCTCAAGGTAACGAGGGAACCGGAGGACGGAGGGCTGAGGGCGGAGGACGGCGTCGTCGTCTGTCCTCCGACTGCCGTCGTCGAGGTTTGGGAGGTGATGTAGAGCGTTGACAGATCGGCCGGCTGGTTCTGGTACTGCGGCTCCACTTCCAGGATCACTTGGTACTCGTTGTTGGGCGTGTAGATGGTCGAGATTTGCCGGGAGCCGTAGGCACTATAGAGGGCATTTTCGATCTGGTCGGCAGTGACGCCCAGGGCGGTGGCCTGGTCCCGGTCGATGTTGACGACCAGTAGCAGGCTGTTGAGCTGCAGGTCGCTGGTCACGCCCTGCAGGTGGGGTAGGCCGCGCAGGGCGGCCTCGACTTGCGGACCCCACTGGTACAGCTCCGCGGTGTCGGGACCCTCCAGTGTGTACTGATAGAGGTTCTGGGTGAGCCGGCCGCCCACCCGGATTGTCGGCGGGTTCTGCAAGAAGACGTTGATCCCGGGATTCTGGGCCAGCCTGGGGTAGAGCCGCTGGATCACCTGATCGACCGGGAGCCGCTGGTTGGGGGGCTTGAGGTGCAGGAACACGAGCCCGGTGTTGATGCCGCCCAAGCCGAACGAGCCGACGGTGGACATGAAGGCCTCGACCGCCGGGTCCTGCGCGATCACCTGGTTGATCGCCATCTGGTGACGCATCATGGACTCGAACGAGATGTCCTGGGCCCCCTGGGTGAAGCCGAAGATCTGGCTCGTATCCTGGCTGGGGATGAAGTCCTTTGGGATGACGACGAATAGGTATCCCGTCGCCGCCACCAGCACGATCGACAGGAGAATCATGAGCCATCCATGCCGCAGGACCCAGCCCAGGCTGACCTTATAACCTCGATACATGCCGTCAAAGAAACGCTCCGACAAGGCGTACAGACGCTTTTGGCGGCCCGCACGGGGAGGCCGGAGGAAGCGGCTGCTGAGCATGGGGGATAGACTCAGAGAGACAAATCCCGACACGAGAATCGCCACGGT
>JAJRCO010000211.1 GCA_028678905.1 Methanomicrobiales archaeon | reverse complement strand
TACTCCCCCCGCAACGGGCACATCCGGCTCCTGTGAGGCAGTCCATGCAGATGGAATTCCTCCCCCAGGGACCGGCGCTGGTTATCGAGAACACCCAGCGGGTGCTGGTGATAGCAGACCTCCACTTCGGCATCGAGTCGGAGTTTGAGCGGAAGGGGGTGCATATCCCCAGCCAGTCCCGCAAACGATTCGACCGGGCGCTGGCCTGCATCGCGGAAGCACGGGCTGACCTGCTGGTGCTCCTGGGCGATGTGAAGCACAACGTGCCGCTCACCAGCCGGCAGGAGTTCTGGGAGATGCCGGCCATCCTGGAGGCGTTCCGGTCGAAGATCCCCTTTAAGATAACGCCGGGCAACCATGACGGAGGGCTGGAGCGGTTCCTGCAGGAAGGGGAGCTGCTGCCCATGCGGGGCGCAGTGATCGATGGGGTGTGGTACGCGCACGGCCACACCTACCCGGACCCGGCCTGCGCCGGCGGCCTGCTGGTGGTGGGCCACCATCACCCCATGGTCTCTCTCTATGATGAGGTAGGCTGCGCCCTCCACGACCGGGCCTACCTGATCGGGGATGTGGATGGAGACTGTCTCCACCTGGAGCCCGGGCGGGGGCAGACCCGGATCATGTTCGTCCCCTCGTTTAACGAGCTGTCGGGTTTTGATCTGCTCGAACTGAAAAAATCCTCATTAGGCCCGCTCACCAAGTGTACAAACCTGAACGATGCGGAGGTGTATCTCACCGATGGAACCTTTGTCGGTACCATGGCAGCCATCGAGAACAGCCGTCCTTGAGGGGCTGGATTCAAGGGTGCGGGAGGTGGTCATCCGCCGGGGCTTCGAGGAGTTCTCGGAGGCCCAGCTGCGGGCCATCCCCCCGCTTCTTGCGGGCGAGCACCTGGTCCTCATCGCCCCCACCGGTACTGGTAAGACAGAGAGCGCGATGATCCCGGTCTTCGACGGTATGGTGCGCACACCGGGAAGAGGTATCCGCGCCCTGTACATCACCCCGCTGCGATCCCTCAACCGGGATATCCTCTCCCGTATGGAGTGGTGGTGCCGGGAACTGGGGCTTACCATCGGGGTCCGCCACGGAGACACCCCACAGGCCGCCCGCCGCCGCCAGGCGCTCTCCCCACCGGATCTCCTGATCACCACTCCGGAGACCCTGCAGGCCATGTTCATGGGCTCGCAGCTCCGGAGAGCCCTGCGGAACGTACAGTACGTGATCGTGGACGAGATCCACGAGCTGGCCGGTAGCAAGCGGGGAGCCCAGCTCTCGATCGCCCTGGAGAGGCTGCGGGAGTATACGGGGGAGTTCCAGCGGATCGGCCTCTCTGCTACAGTGGGTAACCCCGCACAGGTGGCGAGTTTCCTGTGCGCCGAGCGGCAGACTTCAGTGGTGGAGATCCCGGCCGCCCCCCTCCTCTCCATCACGGTGCGTTACGCGGGAGAGGACTTCGGGGAGCAGGCGAAGGTGGTGGCGGAGTGCATCGACCGCTTCCCCTCCACCCTGATCTTCGTCAACACCCGGGTGACCGCGGAGGCGCTGGGGCACGCGCTGTTCGAGCGAGGGGACGTGGAGGTGCACCACGGGTCTCTTTCCAAAGAGGTGCGCATCGATGCAGAGGACCGCTTCAAAGCCGGGGCTATCCGGGCCCTCATCTGCACCTCCTCCATGGAGCTCGGGATCGACATCGGCCACGTGGAGCACGTGATCCAGTTCGGATCCCCTCGCGAGGTGGCGCGGCTGGTCCAGCGGGTGGGCCGGGCCGGGCACCGGCTGCATACCGTATCGAACGGAACCATTCTGGCCACCGGCTACGATGACCTGCTGGAGTCCCTGGTCATCGCCCGGCGGGCCCAGTCCAACGAGTGCGAGAACGTGGTCCCCCACTTGGGAGCGGCGGACGTGCTCGCCAACCAGATCGCGGCGCTGGCCGTGGAGTACGGGGAGATCCCGGTGCGCAGGGCGGAGGAGATCATAGCCCGTGCGGCCTGCTTCCCGGACCCGAAGGCACTGATCGAGGAGGTCTGCGCCCAGCTGGTGCTGCACCGCCTGATCCGGGTGCAGGACGGGGTGATCATCCGCACCGCCCGGGCACGGCGATACCTCTCCGACAACCTCTCCATGATCCATGATGAGCGCAAGATGCTCATCTTTGATATCGTCTCCCGCCGGACGGTGGGTACCCTGGACGAATCGTTCGTGGTGGCCTGGATCCACACCGGCGCGGTGTTCATCACCAAGGGACAGCTGTGGAGGGTGCTGGACATGACCGAGGACCGCATCATGGTCGAGCCGGCCAAGAAGGCCAAAGGGGAGCTCCCGTCCTGGGAGGGGGAGCAGATCCCGGTCCCCTGCCCGGTGGCGCGGGAGGTGGGATGCGTGCGCCGGACCCTGGAGTTTGAGCGCTACACCGCGGACCCGGGATCCTTATCCTTCCTGCACGGGTTCACGGTGCGGGCGGAGCGGGAGAGGGCCCGGGTCCCCTCCGACCGGCTGATCACTATCGAGAGCTGCCCGGACGGGGCGGTGCTGAACACCTGCTTCGGGCACAAGGTGAACGAGGCGCTGGCCCGCTCGCTCTCCATCCTCCTCTCTGCCCGGTTTGGTACCACGGTGGGGATCGAGGTAGGCGCGTACCGGGTGCTGCTCCGCCTTCCCACCAAGGTGAGCCCCCACCATGTCCAGGAGACCCTGCTCTCCCTGCAGGAGGGGCATGTGGCAGGGATCCTCACCCTGGCCATGAAGCGGACCGCCCTCTTCCGCTGGAAGCTGGTCCAAGTGGCCAAGAAGTTCGGGGCCATCGACAAGGACGCCGATTATGAGCGGATCAGCATGAACCGGCTCCTGGACCTCTTCGAGGGAACCATCGTCGCCCGCGAGGCCTACCGGGAGCTGTTCATGGAGTACATGGACGTCCGCGGTGCGGAACAGGTGCTCTCCGCGGTACGGGACGGGAGTATCCGGGTGGAGACGGGGCTACTGAGCCTGTTCGGGCGGGAGGGGATCTTCTCCTCGCGGGACGTGATCCCGCCGCCCACCGCAGATCAGGCAGTGATCAGCACCCTGCGCCGGAGGCTGGAGCAGGACGCAATGATCCTCTGCTGCCAGAACTGCCACCACTGGAAATCCCGCACCACCGTGGCACGGGTCCCCGAGCGGCCCCAGTGCCCCCGCTGCGGCGCCCGGCTGATCGCGGCGGTCAAGCCCTGGGATGAGGGGCATTGCGATATCGCCGGGAAGAAACAGAAGACAGAAGACGAAAAAGCGATCGCGGCCCGGATGAGGAAGAACGCCAACCTCGTGCTCTCCTACGGGAAAAAAGCGGTGATCGCGCTCGCGGGAAGGGGGGTGGGTCCAGAAGGAGCGGTGCGAATCCTGGCCACCCTTACCGAAGGAGATGCCTTCTACCGGGAGATCCTGAAAGCCGAGCGGAACTTCGTGCGCACCCACCGCTTCTGGCAGCAGTAGTCTTCACAGAATGGTGGACAGCCGGGTCTCCAGGACCTGCAGCCCCCGTTTGACGTCCCCGAGATTCTTTCCGCCGGTGAGGATGATCTTCCCTGAACTGAACAGCAGGGCTACGATCTTGGGGTCGGCGATGCGGTAGACGAGGCCGGGGAACTGCTCCGGTTCGTATTCGATATTTTCCAGGTTCAGGGTGATCACCACCTTGTTCAGGTTGATCGGTTTCCCGATGTCGTACGAGCAGACGATATTGGTGATGGTGACCCGGGGCTCGGGGTAGGTGTTCACCCCGGCGTCCCGCAGCGACCGCACCAGGATCGCCAGACCATCGTGCAGGGCCGGAGTATCCCGGATGCCGGTAAGGACGACTTTACCGGATGAAAAGATGAGGGACGCGATCCGGGGGTTCTCCAGCCGAAAGACCGCCCCAGGGAAGCGTTTGGTATTCAGTTCACAGTTTTTTATTTTGCCGGACACATCGACCAGGTCAATGGAGTCCGCGACGATCCCGGAGGCGACGATATTCTCGATCTTGAGCAACGGGTAGGCTGAATCGTCCATCGGTAGGTATTGGGTGTGGCTTCCCATAACAGTATCGCCGGATGCTCTTCGGTTTCCCCGCAAATGGCGCGTATAACGCGGATGAAACCACCGGAGAAAGGCCAAAATCGTCCTGATTCGGTCCGCCGAGAGAACGATCTATCGAATTTATATAATTCCTTATCGATGTAGTTAGAAAAGAGGTGAATTCTGCCCATGAAAGTCGAAGACTACAAAAAGATCGTCGAGCTGGCGATCGCCCGGGAAGTCGAATCATATTCGTTCTACCGAGGTGCCGCCGATAAGGTCAAGGATGTAAACCTGAAGAAGATGTTCACGGAGCTCGCCGGTGAGGAGACCAAGCACCGGGAGTTTTTACAGGGGCTTCTTGCGAAACCTGTGAAATCCCTGCACTTTGATACAAATAAGGACTACAAGGTCGCGGACGCAATGCCGACCCCGCCTCTCACCACCGATCTTAAGCCCCTGGACGGGATGGTCATCGCCATCAAGAAGGAACTGGAGGCCATGCAGATGTACACCCAGCTTGCGAAACTCTCCACCGATGCGGAGCAGAAGAAGCTCTTCACCGATCTCGCCACCATGGAGAAGGGACACAAAGCCCGGCTGGAAGACATCTACACTAACATGGCCTTCCCCGAAGTCTGGTAAGTGCCAACAGGGCATCAGCGGATGCCCATCTTTTTTTTTATCACTCCTCTTGCGTAGGGGATATTCAGACGTAATTAAAAAAGGACGCGGACTATAGTGTAGGCTATGAATGAGTCCGAGCACAACATAACCGATTATGAGGAATCCTACGCTCAGCCCCACCATCCAGCTGCGGATGGTGGTGGACGGGGAGATCCCGAACTGGATCAGCTACCAGAATGAGCTCCGCTACCCGGCCCCGGTCTCGGGAAAAGGAACTGGACCTGCCCGGCATGGCCCTGTATGGGAGCGCCCTCCTCCTGACGGTGACCGGATTTTCCTCCCTGACCCTGGTCTCCGGGCAGATAGCTCTCGCCGCCGGGGTGGTATTCCTTGCGATCTTTGCGTTCCGGGAGAGCCGCACCCTTCACCCGCTCCTCGATCTCCGGCTCTTCCGCGACAACAGCACCTATACGGTCTCCAATCTCACCGTCCTCATCTTCAATAGCTCAAACTTCGCCCTGATCTTCATCCTGACCCTGTACCTGCAGAGCCTCCGCCTCATCGACATCCGCATGGCGGGAGTGATCCTGCTTGTCCCGGTGATCTTCATGTTCCTTTTTTCCACGTATGCCGGGAGACTGTCCGACCGGATCCCTCCCCAGGCCGTGGTGGGAAGCGGATTGGTCTCTGCCACCCTCGGGTTGTTCCTGTTCACGTTCCTGGACGAGCAGACCTCCCTGGTGCTGGTCTTGGCCGCCCTCTCCCTCTATGGTCTGGGCATCGCGTTCTGCCAGGCCCCCCTGGTGCGTACCAGCGTCAGCACGGTGCCCCGGAAGATGGCCGGCCTTGCCTCCGGGATGATCGAGACCATGCGGCTCGTCGGGATGACCATCAGTGTGGCGATCAGCATCATCGTCTTCACCTTCTACGTGGGAAACTAGCCGGTTACACCGGAGTTGCACGACCTGTATCTCGCCAGTATGCGGCTGATCTTCTGGATCTTCATGGCAATTTCCCTCGTCGCGCTGGCGATCACAGTTTTTTCCTGAAGAGGCCGCCGGAGACCCGGACGGAACGGGAATGAGTCGGGGACTGTTCGGGAATCGGGGAAGGGCAAGCCCCGTTTATCTCCGTCAATCAACTAGTTTAATATCGATTCGCGTATACCGTACATGCCACACGTATGGTTTTCGCCTTGCATGTGGAAGCGCGAGGGTCGCCGAGCCAGGTCAAAGGCGATAGGTTCAGGGCCTATTCCCGCAGGGGTTCGTGAGTTCGAATCTCACCCCTCGCATCAAAATTCGGGGAAAGCGAATCTTATCAACAGTATAAAAAAAGTCTCTGGATTCTTTTCAAAATTAAGATCTATTCCACCATGATCCGCTTTTCGTGTGAGATCATCTTCTTACGTAACCGGACTTCCAGGACCCCGTTGTTAAAAGTGGCCCGGGCATCATCGTCCGTCACTTCGGTCGGAAGGGCGATAGTCCTCTCCATGGATCCCCGGAGCCTCTCGTGCAGATAGTATCCCTCTTCCTTCTCTTCTTTCTCCTCCTCCCGTTTGGAGCTGATGAAGAGCGTCCTTGGATCGATCAGGGAGATGGTGATGCCCCCCTTCTCGGAGCCGGGGAGATCGGCAACCACGATCACCTCATCTGCGTGCTCCTTCACATCAACGTGAAATTCTCCCAAGTAGGCGGGCATCATCCGGCGCTCGAAACCGGGAGCGGGGAGCAGCCCCTGCGATTCGAATCCCTTCATCATATTCTGAAACCGGTTTTCCATAACCGCCATTATCTCGTCAAAATCCCTCCAGAGGGATCTGGCGGGGTCTCGTCTAGGTCCTTCCATAATTCCTTAGCCTCCTCTGTTCTTTCCTGTCTTGTTCACTGGCGATTCCGGGTCCCAATCCGTCTGAACCAGTGGTTCATCTCTACAGCAGCTGACCGTACTGGTTTTCGGGAATCGCCTGAGCCTCGCGATGGGACGTGCTTGTCCCACCTCTTATCTTCCCGGCGAGGGACGCATCGATTTACCGTGCTGACTCCATAATAAGGTTACTCCGGGGTTGGAAAGGCCAGCACCTGTGAGGACACGATACCGGCCTTCTTTATGACCACGGGTGCCCAAACCGGTATGGCAACCTATGAAGGACCCCTACGTCCACGGATACTCTTCCCGGGAGTCGGTCCGCCTCCAGGACCAGGCGCAGACCCTGGAAGAGATCCTTCACCACGACACCCGGTACCCTCCACACTGTAGGGTTCTTGAGATCGGGTGCGGGGTGGGCGCCCAGACCGTGATCTTGGGGCGATCATCCCCCAGGGCGGATATCACCTCGGTGGACATCTCGGAAGGATCGATCCGGACCGCCCGGGAAAAGGTGCGAAATGCGGGGATGGAGAACATCCGTTTCCTGTGTGGCGATATCTACCGCCTCCCGTTCACTCCAGAGAGCGCGGACCATATTTTTGTGTGCTTCGTGCTCGAGCATCTTCGGAAACCGGGACGGGCCCTGCGGGAACTACGCCGGGTTATGAAAACCGGCGGTTCCCTCACCGTGATCGAAGGAGATCATGGTTCTGCGCTCTTCCATCCCGAAAACCGTCAAGCCCAGGAGGCGATCCGCTGCCTGGTCACGCTCCAGGAGGAGCAAGGGGGTAATGCCTGCATCGGAAGGGAGCTCTACCCGCTGGTGACGGATGCGGGCTTCCGGGAGGTGTTGGTATCGCCCCGCATGATCTACGCCGATGCGAACCGGCCGGATCTGCAGGAAGGGTTCACCCGATGCACCTTTACCGCCATGATCGAAGGGGTGGAAAAAGAGGTGCTCGCACGGGGGATGATGGGCGAAGCGGGGTGGAGGGAGGGAATCGCCGCCCTGTACCGGACCAGCGGCCCCCGGGGAACTTTCTGTTATACGTTCTTCAAGGCGACCGCGGTGAAATGAACGATTTGGGATCGACATATTTCACCGGGCTGGATTCCTCTTTTCACATCTGCCCAATCAGATTGTCGATGGATGCTAAAAAAAAGGGAGATTCCCTGGCTACATGGGCATGGGCATATCGTTGGGCATGATATGCCACATGCCCATCATCCCGATATCCTCGTGCTCTACGATATGGCAGTGGAACATGGTCATACCGGTATAGTCCTTGATGGGGACCAGCAGGGTCACCTTACCCCACCCGGGCACAATTACCGTATCCTTCATGGCCGGGATGCTCGTATACAGGGACGCATAAGCCGCGTCACCTCCCTGCACCGAGAGTACCTGGGCCGCGTTCACGTGCTGGTGGAAGGGGTGATCCATCCCGCCATCGTTGATGATCTCCCACACCTCGTAGGTGCCCACCTTGGACATGATGGTATACGGACGGACATCAAAGTCCATGCCGTTGATGTATCCCCGTCCCCGCAGCGTACTCAGAGTCATGGTCCGCTTGGTTAGCATGCTCGTGTCCATGGTGATGCGTTGGGCACCGGGATCGATGGTCGAAGGGATGGTATCTGAAACCCGTGATCCCTTGTAAGACAGGGTCAACAGGGTAATAGTCGCTGGGGTGGTCGTTCCACAATGCGGAAAAGTTCAACGGTTAGGAAAAAGTTACCAGAAAAGAGGACACCGGTATCAACTAACGTTTCCGGGACCTCCGGCAAACAATCGGGTCCTAACGGATTTGCCGGGTGGCATGGCCCCGCCTTATTGCGTTTTATTCCTCCACCTTCTCCTCTGCCAACGTGGCGCCCGGACCGAATTCTGCCGCGAATTCGTCAATGCGGTTTTCGACAAAGTTCAGGACATCGGAGAGCAGGAGATCGAGGGAATCGTATCCCAGCTGCCTCATCAGATCGTTGAGCTCGTCCCTGGTCGCCGAATCCAGCATGATCGTATCCATACTTAAGGACTGATGACTGGATCTATAAAAAGTATTCAGACGTGAATCGGCTACTGCTGGCGTATGATGAGGGAGCTGTCACGAGGAGTTCGATCCACACCCGGGAACAATCCTGGGGCTGGTTATTCCTTCTTTTCCATCATTCGCCGGTAGGTCTCTTCCCCCAGGCACTCCCGTGCGTATCTGCACCACTGGATACATGTCTGCAGATCGTTGTAGATCACAAAACCGCATCGCCCACAGGATGCTTTGAGCTCGTTTGAGAAGATCTCGATCTCTTCTCCACATTGCGGGCACCGTTTAATGGAGAGTGTGGGCGTCCGCAGCTGTGCCCCGCCGGGACAGTGATCAAACATCCGGCAATCATGGGCCGGTGTACACATGTAGTTTTCGCAATCCCCTTAACGTTCTATTCGGACGGTGATAGTGAAAGAAATAACAATCTAGCGGCGACGCAGATATGTAGCTGGCCTGACTCACATAGTAGGTACGTAGTACGACGGGATACCCGCATCAGAACACTGCCTTCTGGAAACAGGCAGAGATTCCGGCTATCTTGCTAGCTAAAAGGAGATCGTAATGGTCCGTATCCATCTGCCTGGCGGTAAAGAAGTGGAGAGAGGAGGGCAGCCCGTCCGCCTGGAAGAACTCCTCGAGGAGCTCCAGATTAATCCGGTCGAAGTGGTGATCGCGAAAAACGGGGAGCTGGTGACCGAAACCGAGTGGGCCGTGGGAGAAGATTTGATCCGGATCTATCGGACATCGCATGGTGGGTGAGATGCCACTTCCGTCCGATCCTCCCCTGACCTGCGGTTTCTGCGCTGGACGCCCGGTGTACCGGGACCGCCAGAATGGCCTCTTCCAGTGTGCCGATCACCTGGAGAGATCTATCCGGGAGAGAGTGGAGAAAGTCCTCTCCACCCGGGTACGGAAAGACGACAGGGTAGGGATCGCGCTGAGCGGGGGAAAAGACAGCACTGTTCTTCTCTATCTACTGCACTCCCTGCTCTCTTCCCGGCGCGATGTGGAGCTGATTGCCCTCACCGTGGATGAGGGAATCCGCGGATATCGTGAGCATTCGCTGCTCGCCGCACAGGAGCATGCCCGGCATCTGGGTATCCCCCACCAGGTGCTCGGTTTTGCGGAGATCGCAGGAACCACCCTGGATAACCTGGTCAAAGAGCGGGAGGACCGGTCCTGCACCATCTGCGGGATTCTGCGCAGGAAGGCACTGCTACAGCTGGCACGGGAGTGGGGAGTATCCGTGATTGCGACCGGGCATTGCCTGAACGATGAAGCACAGACTGTCCTGATGAACACTCTCCGCGGAGATCTTCCCCGCCTCCTGCGAACCCCGCAGAGGGACGAGCGGTTCATTCCCCGTATAAAACCGCTGGGCAGAGTCTCGGAAAAAGAAATTACGGTCCATGCGATGACCCGGGGGATCTACAGTGACCTACCGGAATGCCCTTACGCCCACCATGCCCTGCGGTCTGAGGTCCGAAAAATGCTTGACCGCTTCGAATATACAACCCCCGGCACCATGGGGCGGATCGTCACGTTTCCGGAACAGCTTGTCTTTCAGGCGGGAGAGCGCGTAAAAGAACGGCCTCCGGTCCCCTG
>JAJRCO010000173.1 GCA_028678905.1 Methanomicrobiales archaeon | reverse complement strand
TCAGGGATTTCTTATGGACCAGCCGTTCTGTCCCGATTCTGGCCACAGTGACACCCTGGTCCTTCATTCGGTCGATCAGGTTCTGCATCCGCCCTTCGGGGATTTCGACCACAACCTGGACATCGATGGTATCCGCATGAGGGGAGGAATCCCGCTGGTGAATGACTGCGATGATATTCCCTCCCGTTTCAGAGACCGGAATAAGCGCCCGGACCAGTTGCCCCGGCGTATCCTTCATCTCCAGCTTCATGGATACCTGTTCCATGGTACCTCCCCCGTTCTCTTCATCGCTAAGGCTCCTTCACCTGATATTCACTAATTGTATCTTCCTATCCATAAAACAATCAATACCTGATTGGTCAGGTGGCATACCTCACCTCACCTCGGAGACTTCGCATCGATTCGTTCACCAGATAAACGTTTATTGTTATTGGAGTCACCGACCGGATTGGTCGGAGCCATAAATACGCTGATACACGATATGAGATGAAAAAAAAGAAGTGGAGATTCTCTCCTGCACCAATCAGATCGAGCCCGGAGCGGATACCACTTTCCTGATCGCCTCAGAGATTTCCGGGAGCAGCTCGGCCGGTATACCTGCCACCATCTCGCCGTCTGCGATGCCGGAATATTTCCGGGATCCATCGCAGCCGAGCGAGACATTCAGTTTTCCGGTGAGATAGGTCTGGGCGGTCGCGTCCGAGCAGACGGACTGGATTCCGGCCATCTGCGCGGTGAGCCTGCCACCCAGGCGGAAGAGCGAGCTCTGGGCCAGCTTGAGCATCGCCCGCGGCGGCGCCACAATCAAGACAACGTGGGGCACAAAGGGGGTCTTCTCCAGGGGAGCGTAGATGGTTGCATACGTTTCCCGGGTCTCCAGGTGAGGAATTCGGTCGATCGTCCTCTTGCAGGCTGCCCATGACGCGAATTTTCCCAGCTTGAAATAGAATTCCCCACTCTTAAGGCTCGGGGTAATCTCCCGCAACCCCAATGCCCAGGCTCCCCCTGCACACTGATGCTTTTCCGAGGTAGCATAGAAAATTTTCCCCTCCTTGCGGGCCAGATTCACCATCTGACAGTGGCGGACCGTCTCTGGCATTTCGGAAAGACCCTCCGGTATACCCTCCTTGTTTCTTGCCAGCCTGATCGCCACCGGCGACCCGACCAACCCCAGATATTTCTTTAGGTTTTCGGAAATTTCTGCGTAGGAAATAGCGACGCTCATCTCTTCACTCATGCTGCATCCTCCTTCGTACCTGGAAATGTTGTATCGCTAATTAAAGGTGCCCATGGGATCAGAGACAGCGGAGCTTGTTTTCCACCTTCTCGAAAAATTTTTTTCCTACATCGACGAACAGCGCCGGCTCCGAGGACCGCTGCACGGTGAGGTAGGTTCGTTCATGAAGTTCCCAGGTTTTCTGTCCATCGATTACCAACTTGGCCGGTTTCGTGTTTTCCAGGCGGACTTCCAGGGATCGTTCGTAGCTCATGAGCCAGGGCCGGGAGGAGAGCATGTACGGGGCTAAGGGCACGATGAGGAATCCTTCAATGCAGGGGTCTACAATGGGCCCTCCCGCACTCATCGCATAGGCCGTCGAACCGGTGGGAGTGCTGACGAGAAGCCCGTCAGCCCGCACAGTCCCTACGGCGACCCCATCCACAATCAAGGAAAAACGAAGCATTTTTGCCGGGCGGCTGGTGATGATAACCGCTTCATTCAACGCACTTGCCAGATACTCTCCCCCGACTGAAATCGCGATGCGCATCCGCTTTTCCACTGGGAATCCCTCCCGGATCGATCGGAAAAAGGCAGGCGCCTCCTCTGGTTCCAGATCAGTGAGGAAACCTACCTCGCCCCAGTTGATACCGATGATGGGAATCTGTTTTTTCAGGAGCTGGACGGTGCGCAGCACGGTACCATCGCCACCGACCACTACCATAAGGTCCGCATCGATATCGAGCTGCCGCGGCCGCTCCCGTGAGGACAGGTGTGCGATGTGGTCATACGAGGTGATGAATCCCTCTGCCTCAAGATCTTCCCGCAATTTCCTCGTATAGTCCACGGCTTTCCGATCATCGATACGCGAAATATACCCCACTCTCATCATTACCACCTACCGCAGGTACTCGATCACTTTGGCCTGCAGATGCCCATTAGTCGCGATCAGCGGTCTGCCAATGGTTACCTCATCGGGGAAGACGAGAGGCCTGCCTTCCAGGTCGGAGACAGACCCTCCGGCCTCTTCACAGATGAGCATCCCGGCCGCGGCATCGGTCACCCGCAGGGTTCGGCGAAGATCGATAAACCCATCGATCCTCCCACTCCCGACGTACGCTAGTTCCAGGGCTGAGGCGCCCAGCTGCCTCCATCTGCGGATCTTCTGTCCGAGGTGCAGGAGATGCCCCGGGTCAAATTTCTTGCCGTAGATGCTCATCGCACTTTCCTCTAGGGAACGGATGGACGAGACCCTGATTGGCCGTCCGTTGAGAAAAGCCCCTTCGCCACGGGATGCAGTGAAGGTGTCGGCGTGCCCAAGATCGCGGACGTATCCTTTTTTCACCACTCCTTCTTCCGCGAGGGCTATCGACAGAGCGTAGAAGGGAATGCCATGGGCGGCGTTGTAAGTCCCATCGACAGGATCAAGAAACAGGGTTCCTTTTTCACCTCCGATCTCAAAACGCCCCACCTCTTCGCTGATAAGGGTTTTATAGGGTCTTTCAGCGACCAGGGATTCCAGGATACAGTCCTCTGCCACCCGATCCAGTCTCCGGGTAGGTGTTCCATCCGCGCCCATGCTGACCGATTCCCACCCGGCCGGAGTATCCACCAGATCGCGGATGGCCTCTTCGACCTTATCTCCCATCTCCTCGCAGAAATTGAAGAAATCTCCCATGATACGCTATCGTTGTATTTATGTAATGCCTCAAGATAAATTACTATCACGTTGAGGAACTTCAATGAAAGACCAGACTGAGGTAGGCAAGCTGAAAGAGGGTCGTTACGTTATAATCGAGGACGAACCCTGCAAAATACTCGGTATCGCCACCTCCAAACCAGGAAAACACGGGGCAGCGAAAGCCCGTATCGATGCTGTGGGGATTTTTGACGGAGTAAAACGCTCCATCGTCCAACCTGTTTCGGCAAAAATCTATGTCCCCATTGTCGAAAGGAAGAGCGGTCAGGTGATCTCGATCAGCGGACACGTGATCCAGCTGATGGATATAAAGGATTATACCATGTTTGAGATCACGGTGCCGGACGATCTGCTAGAAAAGATCGAGCCCGGAAAAGAGATTCAGTATATCGAATCGATGGGCAAGCGGAAGCTGGATACCGGATAACATTCCTTTTTCGCCACCCACAAGAATCCCGTATCTGAAATTTGTAAATGAAGGGAAACGAGATCCGGTAAAAACTATCTGTCAAGCACCTCTTTCCGAAAGAGAAGAAATTCTGGTGAAGGGGGCCGTTTCTGATAACTAGGCTTCGGGACCAGTACTCT
>JAJRCO010000070.1 GCA_028678905.1 Methanomicrobiales archaeon | reverse complement strand
TCCGAACCCTCTTTCCAGGAATTTTTCTTTGAAGGCCCCTAGCTCCTTGTCCGCCCGTGTCCGCATCTCCTGCAGGGTATCGGGGGAGGCATATTCGAGGTGGCGCACGTCCTCCACATGTGCGATGGTGAGCTGTCCCGAAGAATGGGCCATTCGTTCGAGAAGGGGAATCCCTCGCCGGGAACCATCGGAAAGATCCGTGGCATAAAGGATGTGCGTAAACAGTTGTTCCTGCGCAAGCCGGTACTGGTCCCCCTCCATATGAAGGCGCAGGATGAAAAGGGAGCGGTTCGTATGATAGAGGACATTCTCGGTCTGGCTCCCCAGGAAGATCCGTTGCAGCAGGCCTTTTCCCTGGGATCCCATCAGGACGAAGGCGATATCGGTGGATCTGGCTCGTTCCGCGATCTCCACCCAGGGTGTCCCGATCACCACCTCCCCGCGAACGATGGGTATCCCGAAGTCGATCAGTTTATGCCGATACGTTCGGAGTATCTCCTGGCGCTGATCGATGAGATCGGGAACCGCCAGCGCATCTATGGGATGAACGACGTGAAGGAGGCGAACTTCTCCGACCCCCATCTCCCGCATCTGTCTGGCGGAGGGAAGTAGAACCTCCGTGCTTTCGTCAATGTCTACGGGAAATAATATGCAAAGATCGTCTTTTCCCATTGTTGAAGAATTCTTTCCCTGCGGCATTAATACCTGTGGAGCTCGACAGCCTCCACCTGCTCTCCTCAATCCATGAGGGCCAATTGTACCATTCCTACGTCGTATCTGTGTTCCCGGTACCACTCTTTGGCGCTGAACTCGTCCCTCCTGCGTGGAAGAGATTACAATGGCAATGCCCTTCTGCGGCAATCTCATCTCCATGGTAAATACAGGGGCAGATGATGATCTTGTCTTTCTCTTTATCACCGCTACGGACACGGCAGGGGCAATATTGTTCCCCGGTCCGACCTTTGAGCCGTGCAAGTCCACGAAGGATAACGTTCAGCTGCTTTTCATTGGGATTCAGCTGGTATCCATGACGTCGGGCATATTCTTCTGCCCATTCCCGGATCCGCTTGATCTCCTGTTCATCGGCAGGTGAAGATGCCGTGGTTGTGGTCATACTAATCTCTCCTAGGTAGTCCGTCGTTTCCCGGTGTAATCTCGCATCCACTTCCTTTTTTCATCGTGAGGTGGGGCATTCCGCAATCCCCCTCCCATTTCACACCAGGGATCTCTCCGCGGGAAATGATCGGTAGATACCTGTTTCTTATGCGGGAATACCGGCACCGACCCATCGACCACGGATCATGGACGAATCGATCTCTGGTTTTCTACCCGTCGCTCCCACATCCGGTGAGGATTCGTCTGGTAGTTGATGGTGTCAACAGCCCTCAGGGTCACCAAAAAGGTATGGAAAGGGCACGGTAATAATTAATCCTTTTGCTCTATCTTTCCAAGCATGTTTTCCTGAACCAGACAAACGAAGGCCCGATCAAAGTTCCGAACAGAGGCACCGGGAATGGGCGGAAAAATGGGAAGAGACTGCCGGAGGGTCTCCATCTCGGTATAAATCGTCGTTCCTATGGGGAAAAGATTCTTGAATCTGAACGGAACCCATAGCCTCAGGTACGATCTAGGAGAACCGGTAACCATGCTCATCGGACTTATGTCGGATACGCACGACTGCCTACCCTTGATACGTGCAGCGGTTAAGGAGCTGAACGATCGGGGTGCGAGGCTCGTATTGCATGCGGGCGATTTTGTTGCACCGTTTGTGGTGCGGGAACTGCATCGTTTGAACGCTCCCTGTATTGGGGTGTTTGGAAATAACGATGGCGATCACGAATTACTCAAGAAAAAGATGGCAGAGAAGGAAGGGTTTGCACTAGGGGGCTCTTTTGCCACCATCACCTTCCAGAACCGATCGCTCGCTATCCTGCACGGCCATGAACCCGACCTCGTGGACGCACTGATCGGCGGAAATACCTTCGATCTGATCGTCCATGGGCATTCGCATCAACGGGGTATTAGGCAAAAAGGTAGGACACTGGTGGTGAATCCCGGTGAGGTATGCGGATATCTGACGGGCATTTCGACCATTGCACTATATGATGCCGATACCGGTGAGGCCATGCTCATCGAGCTCGAGGGATGAGATAATCGGCTGTACGGGTACTGATCTTGCCTGAACTGTCGGCAGGAAACGTGGAATCCGAAAGATGCGCTTATAAGGAGTTCTCTTCCTGATTTTTTGGATTCAACGGGTATGATGCATCGCGACGCAATTCCACTTTTTTCTGGATGATTATTTTGCCTTTCCGTGGCCGTAATGAAAAAAATGTTTAGATTTCATTATTTCGTAAAGCCAAGCCAGATCAGAAAAATTCCGAAGCCCCCGAACAGGACCAGTGCGGGAAGTGTACCCGCACCGAATCCGAGAAAAAGGGACATGGCGGCCACCAGAATTAAAAGGAGCCCAAGACCGATGACAGGCACCCCGCTCTTGACCGGGAAAATCCCGCAGGGAGCACGGACGACACCCTTAGCCGACCCTTCTTCCTCTGCGTTCTGAACTTCATGTTCGGAAATGACCGGCATCAGAATCCTCCTTTTCTGAGCACCTCCTGGGCCTCATCCCGGCTGATCGCATAGGTCTTCATCGCTTCAAAAGCGATGATGCGATATACCGTGATTGCATCATCGATCGTCCGTTTATGATCTCCGCGTACATGTTTTCGCACCTCTTTAAGGCCTTTGATCGCCTGATTGATATTCTCCAGGGTGCAGAGCGCACTTTCTTTTGTCCCGATTTCCACCGTTGACCGGATCTTTCCTGCTACCATCTTGACTCCCCCAAGAATGTCATACAATTTCCATCCTTTAAGATTATTCCCTGCCGCCCATGGCACGATTGGTGACATCGGTCATCCGAACCTGGTTCACAATACTTCTCTTTCCTCTGAAATGGATTGGGCCAGAGCCATTCTGTCCAAATTCCGGTAAGGGAACCTTCATCACCCACCGCATAGCAATTCTCCCTCTGGATGCAGATCCACATCATCGCGGTGGGAAGGATAAAAGAGCGGTACCTTCAGGATGGGATCGAGGAGTATGCCAAACGTCTCCGATCGTATACGACCCTGCGGATGGTGGAAATACCCGATGAAAAAGTCCCCCCCCGTGCGAAGGAACCACAGAAAGAGAAAGTCCGGGAAACGGAAGGGGCCCACCTCTTGGGCGCCGCCCCTGCCGGTGCATGGATGGTCGCCCTTCATCCGGAGGGGGTTGAACTCTCAAGTGATGCGTTTGCGGATAAGATCAGTGCGTGGCAAGTCGAGGGGCCTCACAACGTGGCATTTCTGATCGGGGGAGAGCTCGGTCTCTCCGCACCGGTGCTCGCTACTACCGATTTCCAGTTGTCACTTTCGCAGATGACCTTTCCCCACCAGATGGTCAGGCTCATTCTTATAGAGGCACTTTACCGAGCATTCCGGCAGATTCGTGGTGAACCTTATCACCGGTAACCGGCTTTTCTACGGTAGATACCGGGGAGCCTGTCCCTCGCCACTCTCTTTCAATATCTCACAAGGAGAGCCATTTATCCCTACCCCGGAATACCTTCGGTGCGTTAACAGATCTCCATTTTCTTCTGAAGATTCCTGATGGTATCCCGTAGCGCGATCGCCCGTTCGAAGTCCAGCGCTTCTGCCGCAGACCGCATCTTGGCCTCCAGTTCGATAATCAGATTAGGGACTTCGTTACGGGGCACATGCTTGATATCTTTCAGGTCGACCTCTTTTTCGCGAACCGGCTTGATGATCGGCAGGGGGGTGATGGCGTGCTCGTGATTGTACTCCTCCTGGATGGACCTTCTCCTCGCCACTTCGTCGAGTGCCCTCCTCATCGAGCCGGTCATCTGGTTCCCGTACAGAATCACCCGCGCATTGAGATTTCGCGCGGCACGACCGATGGTCTGGATCAGGCTTCGTTCATCGCGGAGGAATCCTTCCTTGTCTGCGTCCAGGATTCCGATGAATCCCACCTCCGGGATATCCAGGCCTTCCCGCAGGAGGTTGATCCCCACCAGGACGTCAAACCTGCCCAGCCGGAGCTGTCGGATGATCTCTGTTCTCTCGATAGTGTCGATCTCGGAATGGAGGTAGCGGGTTTTCACCCCCTGTCGGGAGAGGTACTCGGCCAGCTCCTCGGCTAGGCGTTTGGTGAGGGTGGTGACCAATGCCCGGTCCCCCCGCTGAACGGTCTTCTCTATCTCCCGGATGACGTCGCTGGTCTGCCCTTCCAGCGGCCGTACCTCCACGTGTGGCTCCAGAAGTCCGGTCGGCCGCACCACCTGTTCGACCACGCCTCCTGAATGGGAGAGCTCATACTCACCCGGGGTCGCCGAAACGAAGATCGTATGCCGCATGTAGCGGGAAAATTCCTGGAAGGTGAGGGGGCGGTTGTCGTAGGCACTGGGAAGGCGGAATCCATACTCTATGAGCGCCTGCTTTCGTGAGCGATCGCCACGATGCATCCCATGCAGCTGGGGGATAGTCTGGTGACTTTCATCGATCACCATCAGAAAGTCCGAAGGGAAATAATCGAGAAGGCAGTACGGCTTCTCTCCCGGCTCCCTGAAATCAAAGTGACGGGAGTAATTCTCTATCCCCTTGCAGCTGCCCGTTTCCTCGATCATCTCCAGGTCGTACAAAGTCCTCTGCTCCAGGCGGTGAGCTTCCAGGGGTCCCAGTTCGGGGAGCCGCAGGGCCAGCTCCCCCCGGATGGATTCCACCGCCCGCAGAAGCGTCGATTCGGGGATCACGAAATGGCGGGCCGGGTACACGTAATAGTAGGGGACGTCTCTCACGGGACGTCCTGATGTTCGTTCTATCTCCCGGATCCGTTCTATCTTGTCGCCGAACATCTCGATGCGCACGATATTCTGGTGATAACCAGGAACGAGATCGATCACGTCTCCCCGCACCCGGAACCGGCCGGGCAGCAGCTCCACTTCGTTCCGCTCGTACTGGATATCGATCAGCCGGCGCAGGATCTGCTCCCGGGAGACGGCCTGGTGGGTGCGCAGCTCAAATCCCAGGTTACGGAAATTCTCCGGATTGCCCAGGCCATAGATGCAGGAAACAGAGGCGATCACGACTACATCATCGCGGGTGGCCAGCGACGCAGTGGTAGAGAGGCGCATCCGTTCGATATGGGGATTTACCTGGGCATCCTTCTCTATGTACTGATCCCGCTGGGGTATATAGGACTCGGGCTGGTAGTAGTCATAGTACGAAACAAAATATTCCACCCGGTTGTCGGGGAAGAATTCCTGGAACTCGTGATAGAGCTGGGCAGCAAGAGTCTTGTTGTGGGCGATCACCAGTGTGGGTAGGCCGCAAGCCTCGATGACGTTGGCGATGGTAAAGGTCTTGCCAGAACCGGTGACACCCAGGAGTGTCTGGACGGGCAGTCCGGCCTTCAGTCCCTCTACCAGTTGCTGGATGGCGCCGGGTTGGGAACCCTTCGGGCTAAAGGAAGAACGGAGGGTGAAGCCGGTCATCTGTGCACCTCTTTTTGGCGGAGCAGGGTGTGATATGCGTGGGCGAAGCGATGTGCCTCGTCCCGGATCTCCTGCAGGTAGAGCGATGCCCGGTCCTTCCGGGAGAGAGGGAGGGGAAGGGACAGACCGGGCACGTAGACCTCCTCCTCTTTCTTGGCCAGGGCGACCAGGGGAATGGAGATACCGAGTTTCTGCAGCTCTTCCTGAGCTGCCTGAAGTTGTCCCTTTCCTCCGTCCACGATGATCAGATCTGGTAGGGCACTCTCCTCCTGGAGAAGGCGAGTATAACGGCGGCGGACCACTTCTCCTATTGCCGCAAGGTCATCCGGCATCCCTGCCGTTCGGATACGGAACCGCCGATATTGCGATTTTTCTGGCAGGCCATTGACAAAGCGGACCATCGATCCTACCACAGATGTGCCAGATAGATGAGAGATGTCGAAGCATTCGATCGACCGCGGAGGTTCGGGTAGCCGCAGCGCCTGCTGTAGGGCTTCCACCTTCAGCCCAGCGTTTCCCGCTGCCAGCTCGAGATTCCGCCGCACCAGGTCAAGCAGGCGCATCTTTGCTCCTTTCTGGGGGACGGTCACCAGTACCTGTTTTCCTTTTCGTACCGAGAGAAATTCCTCGAACGCCGGATCCACCACTTCCGGCAGGATCAGCTCTTTCGGCGGTTCTCTCTCGCTGTAGTACTGGACCAGGAATTCTTCGAGGAAAAGGTCCTGGCGGGGGAAGGAAAATTCTTCTTTATCTGCAAGCTTTCCACGAACTACCGAAAAAACGAGCAGGTTCACGAGATCCCCGTGCACCAGGAACGCCACCACATCCTGATCGAGGGAATGCGGGCACTCCACGTGCTGGCGTATCTCCAGGTGTTCCAGGGCGCTGATCTGATCACGGATCTCTCGTGCCTGTTCAAATTCCAGCCGCTCAGCATGGCGAATCATCTCCTCGCGGAGCTCGGCAAGCAGGGGTTTGATATGCCCCTGCAGGACGCTCTCCGCGCGCTTTACCTGTCCGAGGTACTCCTCCGCCCCCACCATCCCGGTACAGGGGGCGCTGCAGGAATTCATAAATGCACGGAGGCAAGGGCGATGGGGCAGGCGACGGCAGGTCCGCAAGCGAAAAAGCCTCTTAACTAGATGAAGCACATGATCCCGTTCCCGCGCAGAAACGAAGGGGCCAAAGAACTGCCCACCCCCTGCAGGTCTACGGGCCACACAGATTCGCGGAAAAGTCTCGCCAGTAATCTGGATGTAGGCGAAGTTTTTGGCATCCTTTAAGTTGATGTTGTAGCGGGGCTGGTGGTGCTTGATCAGGTTGTTCTCCAGGATGAGCGCTTCCACCTCATTGTTGGTCACGATCACATCGGCAGAGGCGATGCGGGAGACCATCAGGTCGGTCTTCTGATTATGGGAATCCTTCTGGAAATAACTCGCCACCCGGTGGCGTAGCTGCTTGGCCTTCCCGATGTACAGAATCTTTCCTGACGCATCCCTGAACAGATAACATCCAGGGGAACTGGGGATGGTGCGGAGATCAACGGGCGGCATGCAGTATCCTGTGCAGGTAGGCTCCGGTGTAACTCTTCGCGATACCAGATACCTCTTCCGGGGTTCCCTCCGCCACGATTCTTCCCCCCTCGTCGCCCCCCTCGGGACCTAGGTCGATGAGATAGTCGGCGGATTTGATAATATCCAGGTTGTGTTCGATCACGACGACCGTATTCCCCCGCTCCACCAGACTGTCCAGCACCGCGATCAGCTTCTTCACATCGTGGAAGTGGAGCCCGGTGGTCGGCTCATCCAGAAGGTAGAGGGTCTTTCCGGTAGCCTTGCGGGAGAGTTCACGGGTCAGCTTGATCCGCTGCGCCTCCCCTCCCGAGAGTGTGGTCGAGCTCTGTCCCAGCCGCACATAGCCCAGTCCGACTTGGCAGAGCGTGTGCAGCTTGTTTCGTATGGCCGGGACATGGTGGAAGAACTCAAAGGCCTCCTCCACGCTCATGTTCAGCACTTCGGCGATGGACTTCCCCTTGTATTTCACCTCCAGCGTCTCCCGGTTGTACCGTTTGCCCTTGCACTCTTCGCACTCCACGTACACGTCCGGCAGGAAGTTCATCTCGATGCGGATCACCCCGTCACCTTGGCAGGCCTCGCAGCGGCCGCCCTTCAGGTTAAAAGAAAACCGGCCCGGGGTATAACCCCGGACGCGGGCGTCCTTGGTAGTGGCAAAGACCCGCCGGATCTCGTCGAATACCTTAGTGTAGGTCGCCGGGTTGGAGCGGGGAGTCCTTCCGATTGGGCTCTGGTCGATCACCACAACCTTGTCGACCAGTCCCCCGTATTCGATTCCGTCATGGGCCCCTGGCGTGACCCGCGCACCGTGCAGTTCCCGCTGGAGTCCCTTGTACAGGATCTCGTACACCAGGGTAGACTTTCCGCTCCCGCTCACGCCGGTGATAGTGGTGAATACCCCGGTGGGGACCCGGACATCGATGTTTTTCAGATTATTCTCTCGAGCTCCCCGGATCGTGATAAAGCGGGTGCTTTTCCTTCTTTCCTTCGGTACTTCGATCGCCTGCGCACCGCACAGGTACTGTCCGGTCAGCGAACGATCGCTGGCGGTGATCGCTGCGGGAGTGCCTTCCGCTACGATATGCCCCCCATGGATGCCTGCTCCCGGACCCATGTCGATCACGTGATCGGCGTGGCGGATAGTCTCCTCATCGTGCTCCACCACGATCAGGGTGTTGCCCAGATCACGCAACGTGCACAGGGTCTCGATCAGTTTCCGGTTGTCCCGCTGATGCAGCCCGATGGAGGGTTCGTCCAGGACGTAAAGTACCCCCATCAGGTTGGAACCTATCTGGGTTGCCAGGCGGATCCGCTGCGCCTCGCCACCAGAGAGCGTTCCGGCGCTGCGGGAGAGGGTGAGATAACCCAGGCCTACCTTTTCCAGGAACTGCAGTCTTTCCCTGATCTCTTTGAGAATCTGCCGGGCGATCTCCTGTTCCCGGGCAGTGAGGGGGAGGGTGGCAAACCATTCGCTGCACCGGCTGATGGGAAGATCGGTGATTTCGCGGATCGATTGACCCGCGATCTGTACCCCAAGCACCTTCTTCTTCAGCCGAGCACCCCCGCAGGTGGGGCAGGGAGTGATACGCATGAATTTCTCCAGTTCGTGGCGCCGGTACTCAGACTGGGTCTGATGGTAGAGGCGGTCGGCCTGAGGGAGCAGCCCCTCCCAGCTCCCGGTGTGGGACCAATGGGCGTCCCCGTTCTTCATAGACATGGAGAAGCGTACCGGTTCTGCGGAGCCGTGCATTAGGGCATGATACTGGCGATTGTCGAGATTCTCGACAGGAGTGAGCAGATCGAACCCGAAGTGGCGCGCCACCGCGGCCAGGTACTGGGTCCGGTACCCATCCACATAGTTACGGTAGAGTGCGACCGCACCGTCGGCGATCGATAGGGTGCGGTCCGGTATGATCAGATCGGGATCGAACTCCATCCGGATCCCCAATCCGTTGCAGGCTTCGCAAGCCCCGAAGGGGCTGTTGAAGGAGAACATCCGAGGCTGCAGCTCTTCAAACCCCAGTCCGCATTCCGGGCATGCCATCAGGGATGAATACAGGTAGTCCTTCCCTTCCTCGTCCAGCACCATCACCAGGCCTTCCGATCTGAGAAGGGCATGCTCACAGGCTTCGGAAAGCCGGGAGAGATCGTCGCTCTTCACCCGGTCGATAACGATCTCGATATCCTGCTTCCGGTACCGCTCCAGGGCTACTTCCTCATCGGTCCGATGGATCGCTCCATTGATGCGAACCCGTGTGTAGCCTTCCCGGTGCAGGTCTTTTACAAGTGCCTGGTAAGTCCCTTTTTTCTGCCGCACGATGGGAGCGAGGATTGTCACCTGCCCGGGGTGTTCCTCCCTGATGCGTTCTGCGATTCGCTGGGGAGACTGGGCCTCGATGCGGATCCCGTGCTCCGCACAGTAGGGAACCCCGATGCGGGCAAAGAGGAGTCGGAGATAATCATAGATCTCGGTCACCGTCCCTACTGTGGAGCGAGGATTTTTGCTGGTGGTTTTCTGCTCGATAGAGATAGCAGGAGAAAGACCCTCGATCGAGTCCACGTCGGGCTTGTTCATCAGGCCAAGGAACTGGCGAGCGTATGCGGAAAGGGATTCCACGTAGCGGCGCTGTCCCTCCGCGTACAGGGTATCAAAGGCCAGGGTGGACTTTCCTGAACCGGAGAGTCCGGTGATAACCACCAGCTTATCCCGGGGAATCTCCACGGTGATGTTTTTCAGGTTGTGTTCCCGGGCTCCCCTGATGATGATGTTTTTCATGTTTGATACAGTGGAGTATTGTTTTCCGGAATACTGATATTAATCCAGGGATCGAAGCAGCTGTCCAAGACGAGGAAGGAAATCTTTTTTCCGCGACATGGTCCCCTCCATGCGCTGGGGCTGCTCGCGCATTCCGAGGCGGGAAAGCAGGGAATCGTCCCCTGCTAGATATACATCGCTTCCTTCCTCAACCACATTGGTGAACAGGGCGATGTACAGGTCAACCCGGTTTCTCTCCCGCAGGTGGTGAAGGATCTTCTCGATCTCCCGGTGCTGCTCTCGGCTGAACTCATAGCTGGGCACCATCACTTGGGCGATGATCAGATCCTTCCCAAACAGGTTGTACTGCTTGGTATCGCGGGTGAGCAGATCCTCCAGAGTGATTCCGGAGAGATTCATTCCTCTCTGGATCAGCTCATCCCCATATGCGGTCGGATCAATGTCCGCAATACCGGCCAGGAATTCCACTGCTGTCCGATCCTCCTCCGTAGTAGTGGACATGCGCAGCCCCAGCGTATCTGAGAGTATCCCGGATAAGAGAAGACAGGACGTCTCCGGGGTAGGGATTTCTTTTGCATCCTTGTATTTGAGCGCGATGATGGTGGAGGTGGAACCGACCGGATTGTTCAGGAATTTGACCGGTTTTAAAGTGGTGATCGCTCCCAGGCGGTGATGATCGATGATCTCCAGGATGTCCGCGTCTTCGATCCCTTCCACAGCCTGGGTTACTTCATTGTGATCCAGCAGGATCACCATCTTCTGGACGTCCTGCATAAGAGCACTCCGCGAGATCTGACCGAGGAAAATCCCTTCTTCCCCCACCACACAGGCAGTACGATATTTGGAGGTGCTGATCACATGTTTGGTGTATTCCAGAGTATCGCTCATCAGGACGGTGGGGACATCGGTCTCCATGATCATGCGGCCTGGCAAGGAGAGATTGATCATCTTCCCGACTCCGAATGCATCCAGGGTAGTGGAAAGGACAGACACCTTTTTTTCCCGGGCTGCCCCAATCACCCGCTCGCCTACCGGTGCGTTTTCTGCAATGATTAGTGCGGCAATACCGGCGGAGATCAGGGCTAGCTGCGTCGGTTCATTATCTCCCACGATGGCTAAATCCCGGGAAGTTAACTGGGAGAGTGCTACATGGAGAGCATCGATGGCTGTGTACACTCTCCCCTCTAGTGTCTCCTGTGCGGCGTTCAGCACCCGTGCGGACAGGATCCGGGCCAGTATATCGAGATGGATAGGAGCAAGGGAGAGAGGCTCGATCTTCTGCCTCCGCACATAGGCGCGGGCAAGGCCATATTCGCTGACTAGACCGATGAGGACCCCCCGCTCATCGATCACCGGCATATTGCGCATATCGTTGGCATCCATGAGGTCAGTGATGTCGATGGTCGGGACATCCTCGTGAACGCTTCTCTGATCGAGGAAGGGGAGATCCTCCACGGACGGCTCCACGTTCTCGATATAGAGGGGAGGTTCCCTGCCGCAACGGGTAAGTGCGAACCGGGTCTCCTCGGTCAGGTCACCGCAGCGGGCCGGAATATAAGTGCCGGGTTCTTTTCTGTTGAGCAGTTCCGCATACCCGATCACGCTGCAGATACTGTCCGTATCTGGTTGACGATGGCCGATAACATAGACGTGCCGCATCTGCCGCTCTTTCTCCGCTTTCATAAACCCCTCAAATTATTGTACGTAGGTAGTGAGCCGGGTAGATATCGTTTTTATGGAGATGACATTGTGTACCGAGTAACTATTCATCCTGGTTCTACATCTGGGAGGAACATTCATGGTGGAAAAAGGTTGTCTCTTCAGGAACCGAAGTGGCGCGCCAGGTCATCCAGGAATTCTTCTGCCGACTGATATCGTGCTGACGGCTCTTTTTCCAGGCAGCGCAGGATCACCGGGAGGATAGGCGTCACTTCGGCCGGCACTACGGCCGGAGCCGGTGGAGCGGAGAGGATCGCAGTCCCCGTTTCATACAGACCTTCCCCACCAAAAGGAAGGACCCCAAAAATGAGCTCGTACATGATGACACCCAACTGGTAGAGGTCCGTCCAGGGTCCGGTGGAACCGAACTGGCGGGGAGAGATCTGTTCCGGGCTCGCGTAGGGAAGTGAATATCCGGACACGCTCGCTGCGGTGTCATCAGAAAGCCCACGGCTCAATCCCCAGTCGGCGATCTTGGGGGTCAGATTGTCGCCTAAGAGAATATTGTGGGGTTTCAGGTCGCGGTGGATCACCCCCCTATGGTGGGCGTAGGAAAGACCTTCAGCAATCCCCTGCATGATTCGAATCGCCACCGGCAGGGCCATCGGTTTTCTGCACCGATCCAGGGAGCGCTCTAGATACTCCATCTCCACATAAGGGATGGGGAGGATGTTTACCGCAGTCACCTCCACGATATTGGGATGCCTGAGATCCTCCCATACCCGTATCTCCTTCATAAATG
>JAJRCO010000111.1 GCA_028678905.1 Methanomicrobiales archaeon | reverse complement strand
GATGGCGTCGTCATCCACCACCACGTATCCAAGACGGCCTCCGGCTGCTACATTGAGCGCGGTCGCGAAATCCCGTGGGGCCTTCCCCAAGGCAGCGATTGTCCCATGCACTCCCTGCATTTCCGCTACCGCTTCCAGCGCCCGGCTCTCCCCCTCACCCCGGGCCTGCTGCTGGGCCTCCAGACGGGCGAGTTCGGACTGGCGAGTCTTCACCTCCTCCCTGGCCCGCTCCAGAGTGGAGCGGCTGGCAAAGAGGCGGCTTTCCAGGGAGGCGAGTTCCCGGTCCAACGCCTCTTTCCGGGCCTCTGTCTGCTGGACCAGGCTCCGGGAGTCGCCACAGATGCGGTCTTTTTCCAGTTTTTCCTCGTTATTCCGCTGGATGAGCGATTCCAGTCGTTCGATCTCCGAACTGCGCAGTCTGCTCCGTTCGATCAGGATATCCTGGTCGCGTAGAAGGGCGATCCGCGCCTCCTTGCGTGCGTCGATCTCCTTCATCACGGATAGGATCTCCTCCTTCGCCCCTTCCACCTCTTTCCCGTGCTGGGCGATCTCGTTCTCGATCCTTTCAATCTCGGCCTTCCGGGTGGCGATCTCCATGGACAGATTCGCCCGATCGATGGAGAGGGTACGTACCAGGTCCGTGCACTCTTTGACCCGCTGTTCTGCACGTTTCAGATCCATGTAGATGCGGTTCAGAGTCTCCCCGTTCTCCTCTTTCTCCCGTTTGGAGCGTTCAATGGCCTGTTGGGCTGCTTTTATACCACTTTTTTTCTCTTCCAGACCCGCCACAAGTCCCATATATTCGGGTCCGCTCTTTTCGTTGATCTGGGCCTCAATTCCGGTCAGAGTCTCCTGTTTGAGGAGGAGGTCTTTTTCCCGGTCGGTGCGCTGGCCCTGGATTTTTTCGAGCTCCTGGCTCTTTTCCTCCATCACCTGCAGAAGGGCATCCAGCTCTCGTTCTTTTCCCTTGAGCGCAGCGGTCATACGGGATCGTTCCAGCCGCCCGATCTCTTCCTGGAGCCGCCGATAGTCCACTGCCTTCTCCCGTTCTGCGGTGAGCTCAACGAGCCGGCTCTGGAGTTCTCGCAGGACGATCTCTTCTCTCTCTATCCGCTCCCGCACCACTTCCAGCTCCTGGAGGGCCTGTTCCCTCTTTGATTCAAATTCAGATACTCCGGCGATCTCGTCGATTATCCTGCGTCGCTCGTTATCGCTCATCTCCATGATGCGGGTTATGTCACCCTGCATGACCACGTTGTACCCCTCCGGTTTGATCCCGAAACGGGAGAGGTACTCCAGCAGCTCCGCCTGCGTGGTCACACGGTCATTCAGATAATAGTAGCTGTAGTAGCCGTGGGCCGCCCGCTTGATCCTTCTGCGTATCTTTGTTCCATCGGAGAAGGCTGCCGAAACCTCGGCATAGTTGCGCCCCCCATTCAGATTGATGAGATCCGTCAGCTTTTCCGCCCTCAGGCTGCTCGATCCGGCGAGGGCTAGCACGAAGAGCAGGCTATCGATGATATTGCTCTTTCCCGAGCCATTGGGCCCTGATATTACTGCAAAACCCTCAAAAAAGGGTATTTTTGTGGTCCCGCAAAAAGACTTGAAATTATTGATTTCCAGCTCGGTGATGTACAACCAACGAGCACCTACTTCTTCTTCTTGATGACTACGGAATCGTCGGTTTTACTATCGTCCTCGGTGGCATAGATGAGTGGCGCCCCTTCTTTCTCTGCCTCCTTTCCCTTTCTCATATTTTTCTGCCCGTACCGCCCGCTCGCGATGATATAATCGGAACTGGTCCTTCGTTCCGGTTTCAAGGTTCCGTCCGGCTGCATGATCATTTCCAGGGAAGCTCCCTCGGCTGCTTCCGCCGGGGCTGGGGCACTCTCCTTTTTCGCCAGAGCAGTGGCGCTGGGACGGGGTTGTACGACGACCCTTCTTTCCTCGGCCCGGGTGTTCAGCTTCATCACGATGGACTTTAGATCCAGCATCTCGTCGGTCAGTCCGCGGGTCAGTGCCTCAAGTTCCCGTACCTTTCCTTCCAGTTCTGCGATGCGTTCGTCGGGGTTTACCATATTCTTCTCCTCACTCCTGCTCTCTCTTATAAGTTCGCGTTCGAGATATTTTATTCTCTCGTCTCTGATGGCCATGTAAAACCACCATGGTCAATCTAAGTGGTTTGAGGTAGTACGCTAAATCCTTTCTGGAAAAGAAAAAATATTACCCTAATCAGCCCCACATTTCTGTGCATGTTGAACCTGAAAAAGACAGATCCGGAGATCGCGGATCTGTTGGAAAAAGAGAAGCAGCGCCAGATCCAGGGACTTGAATTGATCGCTTCGGAGAACCTGGTGAGCAAGGCAGTTCTGGAAGTGATGGGATCAATATTTACCAATAAATATGCCGAGGGATACCCGGGAAAGCGATACTACGGTGGATGCGAATTTTATGACGTCGCCGAAGATCTCGCTCGCGAGCGGATGAAGAAACTGTTCGGTGCAGAGCACGCCAATGTCCAGCCACATTCCGGGACCCAGGCAAATATGGCCATCTATTTTGCCACCATGGAGTGTGGGAAGGACCGCATGATGAGCATGAGTCTCTCCCAGGGCGGACACCTATCCCATGGTTCACCGGTCAGTTTCAGTGGCAAGATGTATCAGGTGACCCAGTATGGGGTAGATCTGGAGACGGAGATGCTGGATTACGGGATAGTAGAAGAGCTGGCGAAGAAGGTCCGACCCCGCCTGATCGTCTGCGGGGCGAGTGCCTACCCCCGCAGGATTGACTTTAAGGCATTCCAGGAGATCGCCGACGGGGTGGGAGCACAGTGTATGGCCGATATCGCTCACATCGCCGGTCTCTGTGCCACCGGGGTACACGAAACCTCGGTGGGCGTGGTGGATTTCACCACCACCACCACACACAAGACGCTCCGGGGGCCCCGCGGGGGGGCGATCCTCTGCGATAAGGAATATGCCCAGATGGTAGACAAGGCGGTGTTTCCCGGGATGCAGGGGGGACCTCTTATGCATACCATTGCGGCCAAAGCCGTCTGCCTCAAAGAAGCCCTCCAGCCGTCGTTTACCGAGTACAACCGCCAGATCGTAAAGAACGCCCAGAAGATCGCCGATGTCCTACTGGATGCCGGATTGCGCCTGGTCTCCGGCGGAACCGACAATCACCTGCTCCTGATTGACCTTTCTGATCGGGGGATCACCGGTCTGGAGGCAGAGATCGCACTCGGCAGGGCCGGCATCACTGTCAACAAGAACACCATTCCACGGGAAACGCGAAGCCCCTTCGTCACCAGCGGTCTGCGGATAGGCACCCCTGCCATCACGACCCGCGGAATGAAGGAAGCGGAGATGGAACAGATTGGCGCCCTGATCGCACAGGTGTTGCGGGATATCCATGATGAAGCTGTCATCAGGAAGGTAAAAGATGAGGTAGTGGCCCTGGCTAGCCGGTTCCCCATCTATCCTGAACTCGCATGATTCTGGACGGAAAAAGAGTATCGGAAAAGCGGTTGGAACTCCTGGAGGAGAAGATAGGGGAGTCGGGGATCCAGCCTCATCTTGCGATGGTGCTGGTGGGAGAGGATCCGGCATCACTCCTGTATATAAACATGAAACACCGGGCATGCGAAAGGGTAGGCATCGGTTCGATTTCCATCCGTTTACCAGTAGAGGCGGGCACCGACGAAATAATCGGGGCCGTTTCCCGGCTCAACAACGATCTCCAGATCGACGGAATCCTGGTGCAGCTGCCCCTTCCGCCCCATATCTCCACCCGGGCAGTGGTCGAGGCTGTCGCCCCGGATAAGGACGTAGATGGGTTTCATCCCCTCAATATGGGTCGACTATTCATGGGAGACCCGAACATAATCCCCTGCACCTCTCGGGGCATCATGTCTCTCCTAGAGGAATATCATATTCCCGTGGCAGGAAAGAGGGCGGTGGTGGTGGGAAGAAGCATCGAAGTGGGGAAGCCACTGGGGATGCTCCTTTTGTTCGCAGATGCGACGGTGACGTTCTGTCATAGCAAGACGCTCGATCTGCCGGCGCACACCCGCACCGCAGATATTCTAGTGAGTGCGGTGGGAAAGGCCCGGTTCATCACCGCATCTATGGTGCAGGCCGGGGCGACCGTCATTGATGTGGGCACAAATTACGTACAAGGCAAACTAACCGGGGATGTGGACTTCGAGGGAGTGTCACCCCTTGCGGGGGCGGTCACTCCGGTTCCGGGAGGAGTGGGTCCGATGACCATTGCCTCCCTGATGGAGAACACCTTCCAGGCAGCATGGAAACGGCAATGTTTCCCTGTACGATAAATGGCCAGCGGGTAGGGGCGGGTGCCCCGATCCGGCTGATGGGCGTGCTCAACGTCAGCCCCGAATCTTTTTTCCGTTCCTCCTATATTCCCCAGGAACAGTTGCATACGCGGGCCATGGATATGCTGCAGCAGGGAGCGGACATCCTTGATGTAGGGGCGAGAGCGACCGGGCCTGGCTCACCATCCCTTAGCATCTCCGAGGAACGGAACCGGATCACCACCGCACTGCGGGAAGTGGAGGGGGTGGCTACCATCTCGGTGGATACCATGTACCCGGAGGTGCTGGAGGCGGCGTTGAAGTACGAGATTCATGCGGTCAACGACATCTCCGGACTTATCAACCCCCGCATGGGCGCCCTGATCGCCGATGCAGCTCTTCCCGCCATCCTGATGGCAGCCCGGGAGCGACCCGGGGACGCCAGGTCTGTGGAAGAGGTCGGACGGACCCTTGGAGTGGTGACGCAGAGATGCCACCAGGCAGGGATACGAGACTACATCCTCGATCCCGGGATCGGCCTCTGGACACCGCAGCGAACCGTGGAGGATAACTGGGAGCTCTGTCGTCATTTCTCCGCATTCCTTGCGCTGGAGAGACCGCTGCTCGCCGCTATCTCCCGGAAGTCGTTTCTGGGAGGGCTGCTGAACAAACCGGCAGAGGAACGGATGTTCGGATCCCTGGCTCTGCATATGCTGCTCCTCTGCCAGGGTGCCTCCATAGTCCGGACACATGACGTGGGCGAAACCGCCGACACGATACGGGTCTTTGAAAAAATGAGGGTGCGATCGTGAACCGATCTTTCTGCGCGTACGGTCTTCACACCGGCTTAATCGGGCGAGGGGACGATTTGGTCGCCCACCTGCTGAAATCGGCCGGAAAGGATCCCTGCCAGGGTCTGCAGGATGGAGATATCGTGGTCATTGCCGAATCGGTAGTGGCCATGGCTGAGGGGAGAGTAATCTGCCTAGAAGAAGTGGTGCCTGGTGTGGAGGCCTACTCCCTGGCACAGCGACACGGGATGGACCCCCGGCTGGTAGAGGTGGTGCTCCAGGAGAGCGACCAGGTAGTGGGAGGTATCCCCGGATTCCTGCTGTCCATGAAACATGGCACCCTGCTCCCCAACGCGGGAGTGGATCTCTCCAACGCACCTCCGGGCTGCGCAGTCCCCCTTCCTAGAGACCCGGATGCGAGTGCAGCAGGGTTGCAGCGGACTGTGCGGGAGCGGCTCGGTCTCCGGATCGGGGTGATTGTCGCCGACTCCCGGACCCACGCGATGCGTCTTGGATGCGCCGGAGTGGGAATCGGCTGCGCCGGTATCGAGGCAGTGATCGACGAAAGGGGCAGGAAGGACCTGTTCGGCCGGGAGCTCCACGTCACCAGGAGGGCGGTGGCGGACTGCATCGCGTCGGCAGCGGAGCTGCTCATGGGGGAGGCGGATGAATCCGTACCCATGGTGGTGGTGAGGGGACTGGGAGTTCCCATCGGTGACACTGTGGGGGTACCATCGATCGACGCGTCAGAGTGCCTGTTCATGGGGGTGGCGCTTCACGCCGACCCTTCCGTGCTCAGTAACCAGGGTAAAACCCCTTGATACTAGAAATTCCCTGCTTTTTCCGCTGTTATGGAGCAGCACCTCTACCAGATCTTCGCGTTCGTCGATATCGGTGTGGAGGCGGAATGAGTCGATCACCTCCACAGTGCACCCAAATTCGGCGGCAATCTGGCGGTGTTTCAGGTAACTCACCCCATAAAAATCAGCGCGGAAACGGGCCGGGTCCTTGAGGAACAGCACATTTGTTCCTCCTCCCCGGCCGGGAACGATACCGATATCAGCTGTCGTATCCATCACCCGGCGCAATGCATCCGGACTGGATAGCGGCAGATCGGCCATGACCAGCAACAGGGGCTCCGGATGGTGGGCAAAACAGGCATTGAGTGCGTCGTTCAGGCCTGCTGCAACCACCTCGATCTCCACCTGCGACCAGGCAAGGGGATGCGTAGAGAGGATAGTCGGTACCGCTCCGCTGGCCTGTATCGCTTCCACCACGTCCGCGAGCATGGCCCATGCGAACTCTTCACGTTCGTCCCGGCCCAGCACCGAAGAGAGGCGGGTCTTCGGGTTCACCGGTTTGAATGGGATCACCGCGTGAACGGACATTCTCGGAAAGGTGGGCCAGCCAACCACAAAAAGGATCGTATTTTTCCGTTGAACAGCCTTTCGCTACAGTTTTTAATGAATCCCACCGATATACTTGCGAGGATGAGATGGCTCGGGTGATCACCTATTCCCGGAATGTGTTCCTCCCCCTCACCACAGTCTGCCGGAACAGCTGCGGGTACTGCTCGTTCCGCACTCCCGTCAAATCGGATGCTCTCCTCTCCCCCACCCGAGTTAGGAAGATCCTGTCCCTGGGTGCGGCATCGGGGTGCACAGAAGCCCTGTTCACGTTTGGGGAGAGGCCGGATGAGGTAGAGGGATTTCCCACCCTTCTCTCCCACAACGGGTATGAGAGCATCCTTTCCTATTGCCAGGCCATGTGCAGAGAGAGTCTCGCGAAGGGGCTCCTGCCCCACACCAATGCAGGGGTGCTGACCTATAAAGAACTGGCATACCTGAAGAAGGTCAACGCGAGCATGGGGATCATGCTGGAGACCACCGCTCCGGTTCCTGCCCATCGGCAGTCTCCCGGAAAAAATCCCGAACTGCGAATCGAGATGATAGAGAACGCAGGAAAGCTGCGGATCCCCTTCACTACCGGAATTTTGGTGGGTATCGGGGAGGGCATGGAGGACCGGGAGGAATCCCTGATGGTGATACGGGATCTTCACCGCCGGTACGATCATATCCAGGAAGTGATCATCCAGAACTTCTGTCCGAAAGAGGGCACACCCATGGCCGGGATGCCAGTTCCCACCAACGAAGAGATGTGTGTGACCATCGGCATCGCCCGTGACCTGTTGCCAAAAACGGTGGCGATCCAGATCCCCCCAAACCTGATCGATGCGGGAGCCCTCATCCCCTGTGGGGTGGACGACCTGGGGGGAGTGTCTCCCCTTACCCCCGATTACATCAACCCGGAGCATCCCTGGCCCGGTATCGACAGGTTACGCGAGATCGTGGGCAATGCCACGCTGAAGGAGCGACTCTGCATCTACCCCCGTTTTATCGAGAAAGGTTGGTACTCTTCCGAAATCGAAGGTCTTATCAAAAGGCTCGAGCAAAAAATGCAGGAGAGATCCTGATGCGGGATGCTACACTGTTGTACAGCGGTAAGGCCAAAACCATCTACCGATCGGAAGAGCCCGGTCTCTTGATCATGGAGTTCCGCGATGACATCACCGCCTTTGATGGCGGGAAAAAGGGCACAATGAAAGGGAAGGGGACGTACAACTGCTGTGTGTCCACGTATTTTTTCCGGATGCTGGAGAGTCAGGGCATTCCGACTCACTTCATGCGTGTGTTGGACGACCATACCCTCGCGGTAAGGGCTCTTTCCATGATCCCCCTGGAGATCATCGTCCGGAACATCGCAGCCGGCTCACTGGTCCGCAACCTGCCCTTCCGGGAAGGACAGGTCCTCAATCCCCCCGTTATCGTGATCGATCTCAAGGACGACTCCCGCCACGATCCGATGCTCAACGACGACCTGATCCTTGCTCTGGACATCGTCAGCGCAGCCGAACTGCAGACCATCAAACAGACTGCCTTGCGGATCAATGAAGTCCTGAAGAAATTTCTCTCCCAAAAAGGAATTACTCTCGTGGATTTCAAGCTGGAGTTTGGTAAAAGCGATGAGCAGATTATGGTGGGGGACGAGATATCCATGGACTCGATGCGCCTGTGGGATACGCATACTGGAACATCCCTCGATAAGGACGTGTACCGGTTTGACAAGGGTGATGTCATGATCACCTATCGAACGGTGGCGATGCAAATTACCGGAGGAGAATGCGAGGAAGTAAAATGAAAGTTCCTGTTAAGATCACCGTCGCGCTCAAGGAGGGTATTCTCGATCCAGAAGCACGGGCTATCCGGCACGCGCTTGCCGATCTCGGGTTTCCCACCGAACAGCTCTCCAGCGCCCGGCTGTTCTACATCACCGTAGAGGCATCTGATGAAGAGGCTGCGGTGGAGCGGGGGCGCCAGATGGCCGAGCGGCTTCTGGCGAACCCGGTGATCCACCGTTTCACCGTCGAGGTCTCCCGATGAGGTTTGCCGTTATCCAGTTCGGCGGAAGCAACTGTGACCAGGACACCCATCACGCCCTTCAGGACGTCTGCGGGGTAGACACAGATCTGATCTGGTACAAGGAGGGACTGCGTCGCAAGTATGATGCGATCGTCATCCCGGGAGGTTTCTCGTATGGAGATTATCTCCGGGCCGGGGCGATCGCCGCCCGGACCCCGATCATGCAGGATATCCTGAGACACGTGCGGGACGGGCGGCTCCTGCTGGGTATCTGCAACGGGGCCCAGATAGGTGCAGAAAGCGGATTCGTCCCCGGGACTTTTACCATCAATGCCTACCCGAAGTTCATTTGCCGCTGGGTGCGGATCCGGGTGGAAAATGCCGGGACCCCGTTTACCTCGCAATATCGGGAGGGGGAAGTGATGCGGATTCCCATCGCCCACAAGGAAGGGCGGTACATCGCGACGCCCGCGGATGTGGCAGCCTTGAACAAGAACCGCCAGATTGCGTTCCGTTTCTGTGATGAGACCGGCGATCCTTCCCCGCAGACCAATCCCAACGGGTCCGTCGAACAGATTACTGGAGTGCTGAATGAACGGAAAAATGTGCTCCTGATGATGCCTCACCCGGAAAGGGCTTCCGAAAAGATCCTGGGTTCGGAGGATGGAAAGAAGGTCTTTCTATCGATAATCGATCATATGGAGGGCAGGTAAGGTTCCGGACCCCCACCTGCCAGAATCGGGCCTGTCGGAAAAAAAAGAATTTTCGAAGACCTTGCGGTGTTAATCACCCGGATTTACAGTTCCTTAATTTTCAGATCTCTACCCGAGGGCTCCACAAAATCATGGAGGGCTTCCAGCGCGAACGTGGTGGCCTCATGAAGGGCCCGGCTTGCCTGCTGGCGTTCTTCGGTGTTCGCTGATTCACGAGCGTACGGAGCCCAGAACTGGACCTGATTATAAAAGTCCATGGATACTGTCTCTGCCTGGATCAGATTCGCAAGAGCGACCCGAATTTCCTCAGCCGGTTTCAACAGGAACGTGGCGATCAGAACAGAGACACCGAGGAGTCCGAAGATGAGGGTGATGGTCCCGTTCTGAAGCGCGATGCCCGAAAGGGCGGATAGGCCGATCAGGACAGGTCCCATCAGAATTGCGATGTTATTAATCTGGACCAGGTTTTTGTAGCCAATGCGGCCATCTTCGATAGTGGTAGTCAGCTGCTCAAAGGTGTTCGGGTGCACCTGTACACGGGGGGTCATCCCTGATCCCTGGCTCACGGCGAAGCCGGCGCCCGCATCACTTTCGGCGAGGCTTTCCTGGGAGGGTACCTGTTGCATATCCCTTTCGAGGAGGTCCGGAGAGTGACTGTAACAGCTCTTCCGGAGAAATGTTTCTGCTGATTGAATCCTGTTTGTAAGAGCATCCCAATATTGGTCGTCCATATGGTACGTTCCCCATCCTTTTTATATAAATATATCTTTTTGTTAAATAATTAAAAATTGACATATAAAAGACAATTAGATATAATAAACCTTTATTT